>JAUIFR010000301.1 GCA_030430325.1 Bacteroidia bacterium
CTAATCCGGTGCAAGATATCATTAATCCTGTAATTGAGAGTAATTCGGAGCAACAAATGAAGATCAATCTTGTAAATATCATGGATCAGCAACTTTACTTTGAAGGAGTTTTTAATATTGTACCTGGGCAAAACCAGCTTCAGATCGACTCGCAAAATTTACCTTCAGGTATTTACATCATGAATGTAGATGATGGGATACGAAATACGCAACTTAAAATTGTAGTAGAGTAAATTAATATTCTATAAAATCAAAAAAGAGGCTGTCTCAAAAGGGTCAGCCTTCTTTTTTAGTCCAAACTTTATTTGGTTTTATTCACTGAAAAGATCTAATAATAGTATTTTTATGTGAATTAAGCCTTTGCAATCAGCTTTTTTAGAGCTTATTTGAAAGCCTCCAAATATTATTTTGTAAGAAAAAAATCTATCTCACTTTTGAGATCACCTCTTTTATTTCAATAAAATTAGCAAAATATATTCAAATATAATTAATATTTTAACAAATTAAGCAAAATTCATTCATAATTTTAAAAATAACACCTAGTCGTATGTACAAAAAAACCTCAAAGTAAATACTCTGAGGCTATTAAATATTATCAATCCGGCAAATCTATAGGTGGACTAGGTAAATCTGGAGGTCTGGGCAACAAAATAATAGGGCCACCTATATCATCTTCTTCCTCCTCATAATCTGGCCATTGCTCTGTTCCAGTAGTAGGATCAATTCCTTTACCATATACTAGGTCTAAGTTCTCCGCTTTAGCTTAAAAAAGCTTTTGAAGTTTTTTCATTGTAATTAAATTAATATTTTAAAGCTTAATTATACAATTAAAATCAAAATTATACAACGATTTTATACAAATTTCTGATTACCTATAGGGCCATTTCCATACTAAAATACTAAGTGAATTTACCGATTCGATTATAACCCAAATTTCGACATTTTTCGTCAGCTATATGTTAAGCTTTATGTAATAACACATCGAATTCTGGCGCAGGTTCCCCGAACCTGCGCCAGGATATTATTGAACTAATTTGGCAAAACACATTTATTTTATGTTCTAGGTTAAAGTATCAATATTTTAATTATAATACTCTAATAAAAAAATTTTAGTTTTTTTATGGAATCGTAAACATCCCTGCATCACTAAAAAAATGACGAAGATACCTTAACAAATTAGAATATAAGATACATAATAAAGTAATAACCCCAAAACCTAAAATTAACGTGAGAAGAGTATGCCTATTTGCTATAGTTGCCATTCCTTTGTGCATCATAGCGCGTGATCTAAATGATCAAGTTTCTGCCCAAGTTGAAATTGGTAAAAATTTAATAACACAAAACCCAATAACAGCAGCTGAGACTACATTTCCCTATTTTATCAAATACATTAGCATTCATGATAGCAATCGTCAGGCCCTGGTAGAGCTAACAAAGCCCAAAGCTAATATGTGGGCACCAGATAAATCGGAGAAGTATGCAGCCTTACTCGATTTGGATACGAAGGAATTTTTGTGGGTTGAAGAATATCAAAATTGCAAATATCAGTTTGCTGGGGATTATGTTTATAAAACTTTCCCTTCTCGTATCGAAAAGATTAATGCTACGACTGGTCAAATATTATTTAAAGAAACTTTTAAGGCAGAAAAGATTGTAAACGATTCTTATGCTTTAGGGTTTAAATCCAATTTAAATATGCTTATGGGCATGCATTTGGACTATGGAATGCTTGAATGGAAGCGTAAAATCAAAAATAGACTAGGCTGGCAACAAACACAAATGCTAAATGATAGCACCATGCTTTTACTCTGTGAGGGCCTGCATCTTATAAATATAAAAACGGGAGAAGGTTGGGATTATACCATCAACACTCCTGGTGAGGCTGCGTCTTATGTGGCTCGCAATACGTATATTCCCTCAGGTTATGGAGGTGCATTAGGAGCATTATTTGAATATTTAGTTGTGGAATTAGTAGCGCATGCCATAGACAATAGTATCAAGAATCAACTTACTTGGGAGCCAACTAATAGCTATGGGAATTCCAATTTCATTGTGGATAACGACTGCATTTATATAGCCAATATGCATCGGTTATCCTGCTTGGGCTTGGATGGAGTTGATGTTTTGACGTATCCATTGCCCGAGGAGTTGACGTCCAGCTCATCTATATTTTTACGCGATGATAAATTATACTTGCTAAATGAAGGCACGCTCCAGCAGTGGAATAACCCTACCAAAAAAGGTAAACCATACCTGGCATGTTTTGATGCGGCAACTGGTAAGAATCTGTTCATATCACTTTACGCCAAGGCAGCGAAAGTTAAATCTTCCTTTATTGATAATGAGTACTTACATGTGATGCTAAAGAAAAATGTCATCTCTTATTCATTAAAAAATGGCGAACTTCATAACGAAATAAACTTGGATAAGGAGCAATATAAGTCAAGGTTCTTGCCGCCTAATTTTTACGGTATAAAAAGAGCTGATAGCACTTATGTGCCCATGGCATTGTACGATTCCTCTCATTTTTATATTTACAAAGCGGGTAGGAATAGTCGAATAGGTCGTAAAAGTGGCGCGCTGAAGTCTCGTGATGATTATGATCGGTTCTATTATATGGGTAAATTTTATGGGTATTCATTTTATAATGATAATCGGCGCGAGGTACTGATCATGTCTAAGGACGAGAAAGAAATGGTGAAGATCAACCGGATGGCAGGTTTCTTTAATGATGATACAACATTTTATATGTATACCGATAATAAAATCTTTGAACTAGATTTGAATCAAATTTTTCCGCAGAAATAATCAAGCAGATAAGATGACAAGAATGAAGCAACTATTATCTATTGGTGTAATATTAATTCAGCTATGTGCGCAGGCCTCAAATGATGCCATAAGAGTAAATATTGGTAAAAATTTGATCACTGGTGAGAAAATTACAGCCACAGAGCGAACATTTCCTTATTTTGTTAAATACATCAGCATTCATGATACCAATCGTCAGGCTTTAGTTGAATTAACGGAGCCCAAGGCAGATCTATGGGAACCGAACGAATCCAAAAAATATTTGGCATTACTAGATTTAGATACTAAAGATTTTATTTGGATAAGGAAGTCTAAAAATAGAAATATATTATTTGAGCAAGATTATATTTATAAGAGCTATTCCTACAAAACGGAGAAAATTGATCCCAAAACAGGCCGGGTATTGCAAAAAAGGCCACTTATGGCTGAAATTTACGCTAATTCACTTGCTTTGGGTTATCTTACTAATGATTTAGATGAACTAGTAGGTATGGATTTAGAAAATGGCAAGATAAAATGGGAGCGAAGATTTAGAAATAGGCTT
>JAUIFR010000049.1 GCA_030430325.1 Bacteroidia bacterium
CATTGATTTATCCGATCAATCTAATTTTAAGATCGTTGTATTTTTACAAGGCAAATACAGTAAAGAGATATACCAAGCAGCATCTTATCCTCTAAATGGACAAATTGATCAAGAGGAGGATAGAATCGGGCCATCTGATGTGGTTTTACCTGAAAACGGTATGGCCATTGTGCCTAACCCATCCGATGGATCAGCTTCAATCGTTATAAATAAAAGCATAGAAAACCCTGTTAAATGGGAACTATATACAACCACCGGTAAGCAATTGAAGCAGGGCTGGGCAAACGACCCTGTTTTTGAAATACCCCTTGAAGATTTATCAAATGGAAGCTATCTAGTAAAAGTAATGGACCAACAAGAAATTTGGGTAAATCGTTTAATTATTATTCGTAAGTAAATTATGAATATATTTTGCTAATTATGTTGAATTAAATATTTGAAAATTAAATTATTCAATGTATTTTGCTAATTTCATTTAATATTTTCAACGGAATTTATCGTTTTTAACCTCATTTCATCAACTTAAAATGGGCCTAGACCACCCATTTTCAAAAGCTTATATTCTGAGTTATTGTAGTTTATTAATTTAAATAACACCTACCGAAGTAGGTAATAACTATCAATTTTTCAAATTATGATAACCACTAGACTAATTACTACCCTTTTGGGGTTATGGTTGACCAACCAACTTTTTGCACAAGGCAATAGAATCATTACAGGCAGTACAGGGCCTGTAGATCAATGGATTAACGACATCGAAAATACCATAAGCATCCATGATGATAAAATAATAATTGGCGTAGAACAAGGGGACAAAGCCCCAGGAATTTCTGATTGCGGCCTCGCCTATATATTTGTAAATCAAGAGGGATATTGGATCAAACAACATGAGCTTTATAGTACTGATATTGAAAGCATGGGTCGATTTGGAACAAATGTTGGCATTAATAAAAATCAAGTATTTGGGATGCAACCAAGTTTCAGTCAATTGCCTAAATATGCCAAAGAACGCCTTTATGCATTCAACAGCAATGATTACCAGCTCAACCAAACATTTACCAGTGATTTTATGCCAACTATAAATGTAAATGAAGGAGAAGCTTGGTTTGGTAAAAACAATGGTGCCTCTCAAAGTATACTTGCCATCACTGAAGAAAGACGATATGAATACTTTAAATCAAAATATTTACTAGAACCAGCGCCATATAACCCAGCCTTTAAGATTGGTGACTTCCGACATGGCATTGTACATTTTTATCGCTGGAATACCAATACGGGCAAATGGGTAGCACTAAATAATTTTACCACCTCGCCTGAAGTATCCTCTTATTACGTTACACCATCAAATTTACTTAATCTTGATGTGTATGAACGTGTGGATAAATTTGGGGCTTCACTCGATGTAAGTGATAATTTAGTTGTAGTAGGTGATATTGAACCACTTTACTTAAAGAATAGCAATGGACGTATCTTTATCTATAAGATAGAAAATGACAATACCATTTTAACTGGAAAACAAAAATATGGTAATCAAGACTTTATAGTAGCTAGCTCTAATAACGAAATTAAATTTTTTGGTTATGATGTCGCAATTCATTCAAAAACAGTGGCTGCCTCGGCACCTTACACTAATAACGCTATAGGAGAGGGAGCTGGCTCTGTATTTATATTTGAAGACCAAGGAAGTCAAACGTGGAATCAAACTCAAGAGATTATAGCATCAGATGGAGGTGATAGTGATCATTTTGGGTATAGCTTAGCCTTAGATGGAGAATTTTTGGCAGTTGGAGCACACAATAATTCTCATGCATACGGTCAAGCTGCCGGAGCTGTCTATATTTATCAAAAAAATGAGGAGGGTATTTGGGATTCATTATATAAATGGACTCCTAGAGATTTAGGTAATGAATATAGCTTTGGAAATAAAGTAGATATACACAATGGTGTGATTATTGCGTCAGCTCCTTTTTATGAGAAAAATGGAAATGACGTTGGTGCTGTATATGCATTTAGCATACACAAAAGCCCATTTATCAAAGAATTGCCTAATGACACACCTTGTAACCCCACCAAGATTCCTTTTCAAGTAAGAAACATTCTTGGAAAAACTATAGAGGAAATTAAATTTGAATTTGAAACATCCGATGAAAACATTTTACCTAAAGAAAAAATTTCGGTTTCATACGAAGATGGGCAATATTACCTAAATGTAATCCCCAAGGAAGGAGAAGCAGGAAAAGTTACCGTAAACATAATTGCCTATGCAGGTAAACATGCTACCAAACAATTTTATGGATATCGCAACGAAGCAAGTTTGGAGATGCGTTTTTCTGCTCTGAAGGCCTTGCAGTTAAAAACACCTACAACCAATGTATGCTTAGATGAACCTACAACATTTGAAGTAAATCACATACCTGGCATGAACTACCACTATTATGTGGATAGTGTGCTTCAAAAAAGTGGGGATCATGCTATTACACTAAGTGGCTTTAAAAATGGCCAACAAGTATATGTAGTGGGCCAAACCCCTGGCGGTTGTACACTTTATAGCAATTCGATTACCATGAATGTAAATGAACAAGTCGAATCCTTGCTATTATTAGCCAGTGAAAGCGAAATATGCGATGGTGACCAGGTGACATTCACTGCCAAAGATAACTACGATGAGCAAGACGGAATTCATTACTCCTTTTATGTAGACGATACCCTCAAGCAATCAGGTGTAACTAAAAATTTTAAAATCAACAGCTTACAATATGGACAGAGCGTTCATGTTAGAAGAACACGAAATGATGGACAGTGTATTACTGCGGTTAGTGATAAGGTATTTGTAGCAGTCCAGCAGGCAGAAATAACCCTCCAAGCTTCAGCTACATCTATTTGCTATGGAGATGAGATTACTTTTACAGCTGACTATCCAAATGAAAGCATTTTTCGATTTTTTGTAGATGGTGTTTTACAGCAATCTGGCTCCAGTAAAACCTTTATTGCTGAAAATTTAGTTAATGGACAAATAGTATCTGTAAGCGGGTCAAACGACCAAAATTGTAAACGCAATATCCCAATAAAAGTGACTGTATTTCCCATCATCACGGTAACACCAGAGCAGCCCTACTTTCAAGATTTTGAAAGCACCAACCATGGATGGATTTCAAGTGATGAAAAATGGGCCAGTAAGCCATCGAGCTGGGCATGCACAACTCCAAAGGGAGTAAATATCAATCATGCATTTTCCGGTAAAACAGCCTGGGTAACGCATCGGGGTGAATACCAAACTGTCCATGGACCAATGACAAACACCTAC
Source organism: Bacteroidia bacterium (assembly GCA_030430325.1). GTDB lineage: Bacteria > Bacteroidota > Bacteroidia > Cytophagales > Cyclobacteriaceae > JAUIFR01. The sequence continues at coordinate 3,305 of JAUIFR010000049.1, forward strand.
TATAGCGGCGAACAAAGTTGGGTAGAAAGCCCTTGTTTTGATCTTTCTGCCCTACAACAGCCCCTGCTTAGTGTTCAGATTTGGGTTTCAACGGAATATCAGCAAGATGGCACCGTCCTGCAATATACGTTAGACAACGGAAATACTTGGAAAAACCTAGGAGAGGTAACCAGTGGCTTAAACTGGTATAACTCCAATCTTATTGTAGGTAGGCCCGGGAGCCAACAAGGCACTAAACCTGCCGGGTGGACCGGAAATTCAGATAAACATTGGAAAAATGCTCGGGTAGATCTAAGTAAACTTAAAAGTGAACTACTGCCAGGAGGAACCGTACGTTTTCGTTTTGCATTTGGAAGTAATGTTGGATCCAAACCAGATACGGAACGTTTTGATGGGTTTGCCTTTGATGATATACATATCCGTGAACGTGATAAAGTAGTTTTAATTGAACACTTTACCAATATAGAGGCAAAAGACAAAGAGGAGCTGGTGATCGCTCAAATGGCCACGGATCAATCCACTCAAGTAAAAAGCCTACATTATCATATGGATTTTCCTAATATGCACGACCCTATTTATGAGGTAAACACAGCTGCGCCGAGTGCTAGATCTTTATACTACGGCATAGGAAAGCCTGGTCAAACCATTATCGATGGAAATTCACAACACGAAGAGGGGTTTTCAAGTGGTTGGGGATTAGAAACTACATCAAAACGAGCCCTTTCAGATGCACCATTCGACATTCAGCTAGAAGCCGAACTTGCTGACCAAATTGACATTAAAGCAACGATTGGTAAAAATAAACATACGGATTCAATTCAGGAAAACCTTGTTTGTCATATGGTAATCATTGAACGCCAAAGTGAGGTTGCAGGTATTAAGCAAAGTAATATAGTGTGCAAAATGCTTCCCAATGCAGCTGGTACGATTTTAAAAGTTAATTGGGGTTCAGAAGGTGATCGAACTGAACAAATTCACCATACTTGGATACCTAACTTTAAGATCACAAACCCCAGTAATTATGAGGTGATTGTGTTTGTTCAAGGCATAAAATCTAAGGAGATTTATCAAACTGCCTATGTGCCTCTTTCAGGTAAGCACACGCTTGAAAATGAAAATAAGCTGGATGGTCAAACGCTTAATCAAAATAGTGAAGCATTTAAAATTATTCCAAATCCAACGAGTGGTAGGGCAAAGTTAATTTTAGAGTCATCCAATTTAAATGGCCCTATTCATTGGGAAATTCTCTCTATTTCAGGCCAAATTATCAAAATGGGGTCATTTAATGGCCTGGAAAATTCTTTGACGCTAGACGAATTACCTAATGGCTCGTATTTAGTAAAAGTAAGGGTACTCGATCAGATTTGGATTAAGCGTCTTATTATTTTACGTTAGTTATTAACTCGGTTAATTCATCACAGTATTATTATGAATAATACGGATTTAATCAAACTAGCGCAGGTAAAATGAACCTGCGCTTTTTATTTTTTAACAATTTTTGCTTATTTCATGCATTTTTATTTATTTAATTGAATGTATTTAGCAAATTTTATTGAAATAAATTAATAGAAACCGTTGCAATATCGGCATTCGGAAATTTCCTAAAATACTCGGGAGCAGCTGTCAAACCTGCCTCTTCCATAGCTGACATATATTCATCAAGTTCAAGAATATATTGATCTGAGAAACCATGCGTAACATCATAAGCCGTGGCAGCTGTTTTCCCGATATTTTGAGCGACCAAATCAGGAGCGACTGTATGCAGCTCAATAAGCAGTAGCCCATGCCTTTTTACATAAGGCATCCACTTTTTAAAATGCTGCACCAGTGAGCGATACACCTTATTATTATTTTTTCGTTCTCCCTCAAATGCATACGCACCCGTTGATGAGCTTGCACCAATATGATCATTACCATCTGGCTCCTGCCAAATACGGTTATGATCCAAGAATGTACGTACATTAAGTAGTTCACCTAGTTTAATAGCGTACTTTTCTTCCAAATCCTTCGCCAAAAGATCAGGGTTACCAATATCACCCCAAATAATCTTGGCCCAAATATCGGCTTGAATTAGATTAGCTCTACTAACTTTGAGCGCAGCCTCATTATAATCCACGCCAATCAGCATAAGCGGGTACTCATCCAGCACAGTGCCACGATAGGTTTGATTTTCAATCACATAATATAAATGTATTAGAAAAGCCCCATTACCACAACCCATATCAAGTATGCCTTTTGGCTGCTGATCAATAGGTTTATTAAAAATAGATATGATGATTTGATCTACCACCTTAAAATAAGCTGCATGTGCTCCCCCGCTACCCCAAACATTCATTTCACGATCTACATGGAGCTCCTTTGCGAGCTTATCCTTATTTTTGAGCACAGTAGGGTTGCCAAACATGAGCTCGTCAAATTTGCGAAGTGTTGGAATATACGACACTGTTACTCCATAGGCACTTGCCCGTTTTGCAAAAAACAGCCCTTTTTCTGTAAATTGATACGATTCATTGATGGGTCGAAACCATCCAAAGTGGGCTAATATTTCCAATAACCTCCCAAACCCTTCCACATTGGCATGAAACTCCTCTGGCCGAAACCTAGTTTCCATAAAATACTTATGAAACATACCGCTCATGCCTAGCATCACGAGTGTTGGGCCAAGTATCACCCCCTCTATATGAGCGATAATCTGTGACCGGATGGAGTCTTCATCATTATTTTGCGGATTAAATTCCTCCTTAAAAGTATTAAAAACTTGCTCGAGCTTTAAGAAAGGCTCCATCTCAAATTTTCGCGGATGATAATGCTCTGAAATCTTTAATAGCTGATTGGCCTCTTTGTATAATTCAAAATGACTAAATGCTTGCTCCGTATGCTCATTAATTTCAAAAGTTACTTTATCTTCATCATTATTTACAGTCTGATTCAGCCAACCTTGAGAGCATAGCGCTCTAAGTCCTACATTTAAATAACCTTCATTAGCATTAAATGCCTTTGTAATGGTTGTTAAATCAACCTTTTTTTGAGTTAGAATATAATCGGTGACCTTATGTTGAAACAATGTATACGCTATCGGGCATACGGTTAAGCCATCTAAATGACGAAACAAGGTATTTCTTAATTTCGAAAGTTCTTTTTTGGATAACATGACTAAACTAATCAGATACTAAAACCTATTACAAATATCGTTGAAAATTATGGAAGTCTGAATTAATTTATATCAAATTGCACTGAGTGTACCTTTTTGACAAGCTAATATAATTTAAATGTATTTTGCTAATTTTATTGAATATGCAATGCTTTTTTTAACGAATTCTGCAAATTACATGCAAAATTGAATTATTTAATCTGAAAGTATTTTAGCTTTTTTTGTAGTTACATAAAGAACTAGTCCTGATACTATTGTCAAACCACCATACAAAATAATGGCACTTTGATCTTGAAATATCATACTACCAATTAAGAATAAAAAGCTATAAATAGCCACAATAGCACTTATCCAACAAATAACTAAATAGAGCATGTTGGCTTTGTCTTTTGAAGTTTCGGGCCTTCTGAAAGGACCCCACCAGCCATCTGGACCAATTTTTTCTACAAATGCATGAAGTACAGACTCCTCTGTAGGGCGAGTTAGGTAAGTGGCTGCAATCCATGTGATGGTTGTAAAGCTCACCACAAAGAATAAACTGCCAGGAAATTCGTGTATGCCTAACTCAGGGTGAAAATGCTGGAAATAAAACTTCGCTATCATTAATCCGATAAATGGGGCAATCGTAGCAGCAAGCTCACTCCAGGCATTTATCCGCCACCAATACCAACGCAGTATCAATACAAGACCTAAACCTGCACCGCACTCCATCAAAAATACCCAGGCACCTTTTATGCTTTCAAGTTGTGAAGTTACCAGAATCGCCAACACCATTAATAGCAGAGTAGCTGCACGCGAAAACATCACTTGTTTTTTTGCATCATCATTTCTTCCAAAGTTGTTTTTATAAAAATCATTAATCAGGTAGCTCGCGCCCCAGTTAAGATGAGTTGATATTGTACTCATGTATGCTGCCAAGAAAGATACAATCAAAATTCCCTTTAAGCCATTAGGCAAAAAATCGCGCATGGCATATACAAAACCAAGGCCTTTTTCGCCATCGCCTAGGTTAGGATATAATACAATGGCACAAAGCCCCACAATGATCCACGGCCATGGGCGTAGTGCATAATGCGCAATCTGAAAAAACAAGGTAGCTCCCACAGCATGCTTTTCATTTTTGGCACTTAACATGCGTTGAGCAATATACCCTCCCCCACCTGGCTCATTGCCTGGATACCAACTAGCCCACCAAGTAATGCCCACAAAGGCAAAAAATGACCAAAACCCAAGTGCATACTTGCCAATAATGCTTCCTTCTGCCTTTTCTCCAATAGTAGGGAAAAAGTCAAATGTTTGAGCAGGTAATTTTTCCTTAAGCCCTGCAATACCACCAACTTGATCAGTATTAAGAACGATAACAGCCAAAACGATGCAACCCACCATTGCCAATATAAATTGCAAAATATCGGTATAAATTACACCAAGTATGCCAGAAATGGAAGAATAAATAGCTACAAATAACATTGCACCACCTATATAATAAAGTAATTGATCTTCTGGAATATCAGTAAACACCTTAAGTACAGATAATAATGCTAAATTTACCCATCCCATGATGATCACATTCAGGAATACACCAAAATAAATGGCCCGAAATCCTCTTAAAAAAAGTGCTGGTTTACCTGAATAACGTAGGGTAATAAACTCTAGATCAGTCAGCACACCAGATTTACGCCAATTTTTGGCAAAAAAGAAGGTAGTCAGGATACCACCAGCCAGCATGCTCCACCACACCCAGTTCCCAGAAATACCATCATTTGCTACAATCTCTGCCACAGCTATCGGTGTATCTGCACCAAAAGTTGTCGCCACCATGGAGGTGCCAATGATCCACCAGGGTAAATTATTTCCTCCAGTAAAAAATGTTTTTAGGCTTTTTCCTGCCTTTTTTGATAAAAAAAGACCGATTATAAGATTTAGCCCAATAAAGGAAATAATGAATAAATAATCTATCATTGTAAGTTTCATGGCCTGAATTTAGCATTTTAATTGTGTAATCCATGTAAGTATTTCGCAATAATTGCTACAAAATTATACGAATAGTATGCTAAATATTTTATCATTTTGTTTTGAATTTTTCCTAGCATACTTTTTATTTAACTGATTTTCAAGTTTTTAATATTTTTTTTCTTATTAAAATTTCCTATATTTGTGATAACAAATAGCAAATCATGCTATTTCATTACATGTGTAATGTTCTATTTTTTTAGCGATAGTATAAGTCACTAAAAATATGGTACTTTATGATGAAATTAAGAAAGAAAAGAAAAAATATTAAATTCTAGCACCTCGTAATTAAAAAGTATTGTTATGGAAAAGTACCTCATAAATAGAATAAATAGAATAATAAAAGGAATAGCCTTCCTACTATTGTTCTTTGTAAGTTCAGGGTTGTTTGCGAAAACGACCACTTGGAACGGCACCAAAATATCTTGGACGGACAACGCCGGTTGGGATCTTGGCGCTCCTGTTGATGGTGATATTGCCATTATTCCAGAGGGCGTTCTTACTAATCCCATTTTAACCATCCCTGACGCGTCTATTACATTAGAGTCTCTAGTAGTTGGAAATACAAAATCCATTAACTTAAATAATAAGACAATCTATGTAACTGACAGCTATATAGGAGATGGAACAGCTGCCTTGACAGACGGTACACTTGCATCAACAGTGCCCGCTGAATTTGATTTTGGAAGTGGCTCTAGTGTAAATAATTTAGATATTATAACAAGAGTAGGTATTGCTATAAACCTCACAGTAACGGGTACAGCTAATATTGAAATAGGAGATGATAATGGAGACCCTTCTTTCAATGTACTTGCAATCAACTTTGAAAATGGCGCTACTATCACAAAGACAGCTGGCGGGGATACCAACTTCAGAAATGTTAACTCGACAGGTGATCTCTATATCAATACCTTCAACACTAACGGAGAAGATTTTGCCATACTTGGCTCTGGATTAATAGATGGTAATTTAATTTGTGTTAATAAAGGTCATCTTTCAAAAATTGTAATTGGTAGCGAGTCTGGAAATAATATCACCATTAATGGAAATATGTCTTTCACCTCAAATGAAGAAGGTGGCTTTACACGTGGATATTTATTGGGTGATTCAACAGGCGCTGGAAGTTTTGAGTATTATGGTAACATTCAAGTTCCTGAATATTCATTTGGTAGATTTGTAATGTGGAACACACGACAAATGGTTGATGTTGCATCTACAATTGTCATGACAGGCAACAACCCAATTGCTTTTTTTGAGGCAGGGAATGTATTTAAAGGAGAGGTAAACTTTGAAATTCCTAATTTCAGATTGAACGGTAGTACGTTTGAGCGTGATGCTACTTTCACTAAGAGTTCATATGGCCCAGATCCTTCTGAAGGTGGTAACACTTTTATGGGTAATGTAACATTTATAAATGCGAACCAAGGAGAAATTAGACTTTGTACGCAAAATGCAGACGATTATCAAGGTGACATAATACTTTCTAACCTTGGTTTTGGTAGTGCCTTAATTAATTTTGCCTATCAAGGTGATGCCACTATTGCAAATCATTTATATGTAAATAGCACTGGTGGTGATGGCATTTATTTTGGACAAAATGGTGGAACTACTAATCTTACTTCAGGGGTGATTTCAGCTGGGGGAACAGGTTTTATGCAAGGTGCATTAAAATTGAGAAATTTTAGCCAAACTGGAGCAATACCATTTAATGTATTGCTTACTAATACTGCCTCACTTTATATTGAAACAGGAAGTTCATTTGCTGCTTCTGCCACATTCACGGCACCTAGTTTATTTTTGAATGGTGGTACGTTTCAAAGTGCTGCTGTAATAGAAAAAACGGGTATAACGGATGATTTGTCTGAGGTAGGTAATCGATTTATGAGCACTACAAGATTGACAAACTCTGGTACTGGTGCATTACGTATGGGAGGTAGTAGCATGGATCGATTCATGTCAGATTTAATACTTATTTCAAACGGTACCAGCAATATTGACATAGCATATAATGATGTAGGGTTTGCTACATTGCTTATGGGTAACACTTATGTAAATAGTACTGGAAGCTCTCAAGGTGTTTATTTCGGACAAAATGGAGGTAATTCTGAGCTTTCTTCAGCCATGATGATAAGTGTTAGCACTGAATTCTCAACTGGTTCACTAAGATTCAAAAATTTCACTCAAATCATAGGTGCTCCACAATCAATCACATTAACTGGAGATGCCGCATTTTATACAGAGACTGGAACTGTTTGGAATAACGAAGTTACCTTCACTGCGCCAAATATGTACCTGAACGGCTCTACATTTAATGATCAATCATTAATCACTAAAACTGGAAATAGCGGTAATGATGGAATTGGTGGTAACTTTTTCAATGATCAATTAGAATTAGTGAATAATGGCCATGGATATTTAGGACTTTGTTTTACTAATAATGACAACTATAATAGTGATTTAGTATTGAATAGCACAGCTACAGGAGGTATTCAATTTGGACAAGATACAGGAGTTGGAACATTATTCACTGGTGCAATCATATCTATTGGAGCTTCAGGATTTTCTGATGGTGACTTAAAGTTTAGAAACTTCGTTCAAATGGCGGGTGTTAATCAAAACTTTACATTAACTGGAACTTCTGCCTTATATTTAGAAGAAAATTGTACTTGGAATAGCAACATAGACTATACAGCACCTTCGATTTACTTAAATGCTTCTACAGCTAATAATAGTAATTTTATGGGTACTACAACGCTTACCAAGACACTTGCTGTTGACAATGTAAGTACAGGTGGTAATATATTTAATGACACATTTACACTTTATAATACAAGCGGTGGCAATATGTCCCTTTATAATGATCATGACGATGCATTTATAGGTGATATCTTACTTTCAAATTCTGGTGGAGGTAGCATCCGATTTGGTCAAGGAACTGCAAATGCAACATTAGCAGACGGTTTTACTATAACTACAGATGGAAGTTATAATAATGGCGATGTTTATTTAAGAAACTTTGAGCAATTAGGTAATTCTATACCTCAAAATTTTGAAATTGGAGACGATTACCCAGTGATAGCTTATTTCCAAACTGGAACGATCTTTAACGGTAATATTACAATTGCCTTCCCAAGATTGTATTTAAATGGAGCCACATTTAATGGTGAGGCTTCCATCGAAAAGAGATATGCTGGTGATGACTACTCTGATGGAGGAAACACATTTAATGATGTAACTGATATCACCAACTCAGGAACAGGTGTATTCAGATTGGCCAATGTTACTGGTGATGACTTTAATAGTATTATAGCATTTCAATGTGCCAATAGTGGAATGTTGGAAGTAGCTTATAACGACAACACAACAATTAATGGTCATATCGTATTCAACTGTATTGGTGCTGGTGTAACATTTGGTCAAGGAAATGGTACAACTACACTTGCTGATGGATTTAATATGACAATTGGCGGGTTTGGTTACAGTGCTGGAGAATTAAGATTCAGAAACTTTACTCAAGTTGGAAACACACCTCAAACTTTGATTGAGTTTTCAGGTGCAGCTACTGTATATTTTGAAACAGGAAGTACCTTTAATGGATCTATGTCATTTACTGCTCCAAATTTATACTTTAATGGATCTACATTCAATAATATTGGTTCATTTAACAAGACTGCATCTACTAAAAACATATGTTTAGGTGGCAATACTTTTGCTCAAGATGCTACCTTCACATTCAATACTACAGGCCTTTGGATATTTGGAAATGATTTTGCTGACAGTTTTGATGGAAATGTAACTTTCGTTGAAAAATTAGCAGGTGGTGATATTACAGTAGCAAATGGTGCATTTGTAAATGATTTTGGAGGAGATATTACTTGTAACTCTGATGGTGCAATCGACTTTGGAATTGGTTCAACTGCAAGATTAACTGGTAGTGGACTTCAAAACTTAAGTGGTCTTGGAATGATCAATTTCTATAACTTAGATACACATAATAGCACGACTTCAGATGTTACATTAAATACTGAAGTACATATTGCTGGAAGTTTAACTTTTAACCAAAGAGATATTAATACTACGGATGTTAACATTTTAGTATTTGATGTTGGGTCTGCACACAGTGGTGCAGGAAATGACAGTCACGTTGTAGGACCTGTAAGAAAAGTAGGAAATAGTGGTTCGTTTACCTTCCCTGTAGGTAAAGACGGTTTCTTAAGAGAAATTGGTATCTCTAGCCTCGCAAATGGAGTAGTAGATGATTATTTCCAAGCTGAGTATTTCAAAGATAATGCGGATAACTTCTATACTTTTGATAATAAAGTTGAAACTTTGAAGAGCTTAAGCAATTGTGAGTTCTGGATTCTTGATCGTAAGCCTGCAGCTACACTTGAAGCAGTTGTAACACTTAGCTGGAACTCAGCTACATGTGGTGGAATCACTGATCCTTCAACCTTATTAGTAGCTCGTTGGGATGGTGGCGAATGGCAAGATCACCTGAATGGTGGTACAACTGGTGATGTGAACAACGGTACAGTTGCTTCAGGTGCGGCCGTCACTTCATTCAGTCCATTTGTACTTGGTTCAAGTGACGAAAACGCTAATCCACTACCTGTACAGTTGATCAACTTTGAAGGAAGATATGATAATGGCAACGTAGTACTTGACTGGAGCACGGCTTCAGAGCAACACAACAACTACTTTAAAGTAGAGCGTTCAGAAGATGGTGTTAACTTTATTGAAGTAGCTAAAGTACGAGGTGCTGGATATAGCAATACTGTTACAGCATACCAAGCAATTGATAATAATCCTGTTGATGGTACTAGCTACTACAGATTAAGCCAAACTGACTTAGATGGAACTATGGAGTACTTAGGTACTGTAATAATCAATAACCGACAAGCGGGTCCAATCAGCGTATTTCCTAACCCTGTGGTTAATGGAAATGACCTTACTATTCAACTTCCGTTTAGCAGCAATGAGCTAAGTCAAACAGCCGTATCTATCGTTGATGGGTTAGGGCGAGTGAGAATAGAGCAATCGATTGCAAATGGAGCTAACGAAATTCGTTTAGGACAAAACGTTCTAGTACAACTTGAAGCTGGTGTTTACTTTGTAATTGTTAAGAGCACCGACAATTATAAGTCTGTTTCAAAAGTTGTGGTAGAGAAATAAAATTTGCCGAAGGGCACAAGATTTTACGAAGGGTGCTTTTATGTAAGAAGTCATACTTAGGTATGGCTTCTTTTTTTTTCTAACTTGGAGTAATGGACAAAATAATCAATTTTTTGAATATATTTAGCTAATTTTATTCAATAATTGATTAGCAATGGTGCCTCCAATAGACAAAGATGAGGTTGCTGCGGGTGAAGGCGCATTACAAACATGAATACAACGCTTAGTTGTCTCCATTAAAAAATCATCAATTAGTTGACCATTGGGCAAGCACGCCTGAGCCCTTACGCCTGATCCACCAGGCATCAGGTCCTCTTGACGGATTTCTGGTAACATTTTTTGCAGAGCCTTGGCAAAAGCTTTTTTGCTAAACGAACGATACATCTCACCTAGACCTGTAGCTGCATACTTCCATGCAATACGCTGAAAACCCCTAAAAAATATCGTTTCTGCAAACTCTGACAGATTTATATCACCTTTGGAATAGCCTTCGCGCGCAAATGCCAATACAGCATTAGGGCCTGCTTCCACACCACCCCCAATCATCCTAGTAAAATGCACGCCCAAAAATGGAAAAGCAGGGTCAGGCACAGGATAAATTAAGTTCTTCACCAAATGCTCTTTTTCTTTTTTTAAAACATAATATTCCCCTCTAAATGGGATAATTTTAGCCCTAAAAGTAGAGTTTACCTGCTCAATGAGCTTATCAGAGTATAATCCAGCACAGCATACCACATAACTGGCTGAAAAGTTTTGCTTTGCCGTAGAAATAGTGACAAAATCATTCTTTTCATGCATGGCGTCGACTCGTTGCCCAAGCAGTATTTGATTGTCATATTCTTGAAACTTTATGGCCAATCGCTGAGCCACATCTGTATAATTAATGATACCAGTTTGTGGTACATGAAGAGCAGCAAGGCCCTTAGCATGAGGCTCATAGGTCTCTATTTCTTCTTTCTGAATCCATTTGAGGTCTTCTAATCCATTTTTTATGCCTCTTTGGTGCAATCCTTCTAAAATCTCTGCTTCTTCCTTATTAGTTGCTAACACAATTTTACCACAAATCTCATAGTTAATTTCCTCTTGATCACAAAAGGCAAGTAATTTATGGTAACCATCAATACAGTTTGTCGCTTTTAAACTTCCTGGTTTATAGTACAGCCCAGAGTGTATAACACCGCTATTATGCCCAGTTTGGTGTTGCGCAATTTGATGCTCTTTTTCAATTAAAAGTATGCGCCAATTTGGCTTTTGGAGTGCTGCATGATAAGCAGTTGCAAGACCAACAATACCTCCTCCAATTACAATTAAATCATATTTTTGGGCCATATCCATTTGCACTATTTGGAAATCAATTTCTTTTCAGTGATGGTTTGCTCACGAATTTAATGCATTCCAGCTAATTTCAGCATGATTTCATTAAAGTTTTATTAACTTTGAGCCCATGGAAATGACCCTAGAGCATAATTTCTCTTTACTACCTTATAATACGTTTGGGTTAGACGTCAAAGCAACACATTTTATTAGTGTGGATTCCCAGCAGGATCTTGTAGATACCTTAAAACAATTTCAGCATTTATCACCCTATATATTAGGAGGAGGAAGCAACGTACTTTTTACAAAAGATTATGAGGGGTTAATCATTAAAATTAGTATTAAAGGCAAAAAAATAATAGCAGAAGATGATGAGCATGTACTACTTAAGGTTGGGGCTGGGGAAGTCTGGCACGATGTTGTAACACATGCCATTTCAAATGGTTGGGGTGGTATTGAAAACCTCTCACTCATACCAGGTACAGCTGGTGCTGCTCCACTACAAAATATTGGAGCTTATGGCGTGGAACTAAAAGATTGCTTTGTGGAGTTAGATGCAATAGACCGCTCAAATGGCCGTATAAAAACATTTAATCATGCAGCATGTCAATTTGGATATAGAGAAAGCATCTTTAAAAAAGAAGCTAAAAATAAATATGCGATCGCCAATATTACGTTAAAATTACAAAAACAACCTAAACTAGTGATGCACTATGGTGCCATTCAAGAAACACTATCAAATTGGGGCATAGAACAACCAACCATAGCAGATGTGAGCAAAGCGGTGATTCAAATACGTCAAAGTAAGTTACCAGACCCAAGCAAAATTGGAAATGCAGGCAGTTTTTTCAAGAATCCGGTTGTCCCCATCGAAAAATTCGAGATGTTAAAAGAGAAGAACAGTAGTATTCCCAGCTACAAAGTTGATGATCAACATGTAAAAATACCTGCAGGATGGCTTATCGAGCAAGCTGGCTGGAAAGGCAAAAGGCTGGGTGACATTGGTGTACATCGACTTCAGTCACTCGTACTTGTGAATTATGGCAAAGGCAAAGGCACTGAGCTCGCCAACTTAGCTCAGCACATCCAAGATGATATTTTAGAAAAATTTGGCATAAAATTGACCGCTGAAGTTAATATTATTACTTGATTTTGAATATATTTTGCAAATTTCATTGAATAATTTCGAAAATTACCAAAATTTCGTCTTGATAAGCGGCTTCCAATTCTTATACTCAAAGGCAATTAACCAACAATTACCTATAAAAAACAATCCTGTTTGTATGAGTTCACCTATTTCATGAGGCTCAAGATAAAGATGAAATAAAAATATATTTAAAGTAATTGGTACAGCAGTGATCGCACCAATAAATCCAAGTATTTGACTCACCAATAAAATCCCACAAAGTAACTCGGCCAGACCTAAAAATTGCCAGAAATAGTTTGTCTGCTTCATCCCAACTATATAGTTTTTAATTTTTAGGTGGGTTTCATCCATATTTTGATAATTGGCATCATGAGCTTGGTCAATCCAGACCGTTGCTGGTGGAATTTCACTTTTAAATTTTTTTATACTACCATCAATGAGTACAAAACCTAACCCTAAACGGATGATTATATTAAGAATAGTTACATATCGTTTCATATCAAATTTTTCTCAAATATAATTTTATTTAGACTAAATCTAAATAAAATCAATGCTTTTTTATAACTTTAAGCGCTACTAAGGCATTATTCTTTCCTCTTTTATGCTATTAGTGTATATTAGCTCCAATTTAGAAAATCAATGAAAATTCAACGGTTAAAAAACTCACTCATCGAACACCTTAATAGCCTACTTTATAGTAGTAAAGAAAGGGTACTTGCCATTAACCAAGTTATTACGCTTATTAATGCATTTGTAGCCATAGGTTTACTCACTTATGGCTATGGTTTTGAACTTCCTTCCGCTTTATTTCAAAGAGTATTTAGTTGGATTGATCTTTCATTTGGGTTATTTGTGCTAAACTTTTTTGTTAGGATACTTTATGCCTTTAGGCGCTTTTCATACATTAAAGAGCATAAATTCGAGTCTGCATTAATATTGATCATTATTTTGAACGCATTCAGCAATCATTTTTTGGATAATGTATTGTTAGAAAAACTTTTCGTAGGGCTAGGCTTTAATCATTACCCATACTTTTATCAGGTATTTGTGAGTATTTTTATGCTGATAATTTTAGCCTATCAGGCAACTAAGGCAAGCTCGAAGTTTTCAAAGCTTCGTATCAACCCAGCACGTATATTTATATTAAGTTTTTTATTGCTGATTGGTATTGGTGCAGGATTACTCATGTTACCTGCAGCTACCACTATGCCAGGTAGCATGCCTTTTCTAAAAGCTTTATTCACCTCAGTAAGTGCAAGTTGCGTAACCGGACTAATTGTGGTAGATACTGCTACATACTTCACTTTTAAGGGCCATGTTATTATATTGTTACTCATTCAGTTAGGTGGGCTTGGCATTATTTCATTTGCAACATTCTTCACGTACTTTGTAAGTGCGGGTATTGGCCTTAGGCATCAATCCATGATTCAAGATTTTTTGAGCAGCGAATCACTTTTTTCTGCTAAGGGATTAATGCGACAAATTATAATTATAACCGTTGTAATTGAAGGGATTGCCTTTTTATTAATATACTTTACTTGGGGTGGTACACCCTTCCATTCTGAAGGCCAAAAGATCTTTTTTTCACTATTCCACGCCATTTCAGCCTTTTGTAATGCCGGTTTTAGTTTATATTCTAATAATTTATACGAGTCAGGTATTGCATCATCATATATTTTACATTTGGCGGTATTGATACCCGTGATTTTTGGTGGGCTAGGGTTTTCTACCATTCAAGATTTGTTTTCGATCAAAATGCTCCGTCAACGCCTCGAAAAACCTTGGAAAGACTGGAAACTAAGCACAAAAATCTCCATTTATACCTCCCTTGCTTTATTAGTCTTTGGTGCATTTTTATTCTTTATTTTAGAAAATAATAATACACTTTCTGATAAAAATATTGCTGAAGCAGCCATATCTAGTGTGTTCCAATCAGGAATTGCTCGTACAGCTGGGTTCAATACCGTTGATATTGGTGCCCTGAGGCTTCCAACCCTTATTGTGTTGATTTTTTTGATGTTTATTGGGGCTTCATCAGGATCAGTTGGAGGAGGTATTAAGACTTCGACGTTTTATTTGATATTAGCCTCTGTGGTTGCCACTATAAAAGGCAAAAATAAAATTGAGATTCAAAAAAGGTTTATTCCTAAGGAGTTACTTTTTAAGGCTTTGTCTATATTTTTCTTTGCAGCATCCCTTAATCTTTTGGGTATCTTCTTATTAAGTATTACCGATGAGCAGTTTAATATTATCCAAATTGCATTTGAGCAAGTATCCGCCTTCGGAACGGTCGGACTAAGTATGGGAATTACAAGCCAATTATCCATAGCTGGTAAAATTATCATTATTTTTTCTATGTTTTTGGGTAGAGTAGGT
>JAUIFR010000050.1 GCA_030430325.1 Bacteroidia bacterium
TATCCTAGTACCTCAAAATCCACATAAATCGACTCATCAGGTAAAACTTCTTTTAAATAAAAAAATTGCTCAGAAAAAATGATTGGCCCCAGGTTATGTTTAGCCAAATAACGCTGATCTATACCCTTATCATTAAGGTAATTCATACGTACCTCAACGGCAAACTTTGGGTAGGTATCATGCGAAACATGACGATTTGGGTCCAAATCAGACCAGCGAATATGAAATTGTTTGTAGTATTTTCCCATTTTAATATGGTTCTATTAATTATCGGATTAAAGTTAATAAATTGAATAAAACGGCGCAACAATTAATAAAATTAACGTATTTTGCAAAATACATTGAATTTGGCGTGTTTTTTAGGTAATTTAGCATAAATTAACCGTATTTTGAACTTGTGAGTGATAAACTAACAACCAAAATAGAATTTTTAAAAGGGGTTGGACCTCAAAAAGCAGAGCTTTTAAATAAGGAGCTTGCCCTATTTATTTTCGAAGACTTACTTCATCATTTTCCGTTTCGTTATGAGGACCGGAGTCAGTTTTACCGTATAGCAGACCTCCATGATGGCCTACAGTTAGTTCAAATCAAGGGAAAACTTCAGCCTTTTAAACAAATGGGCCAAAAATGGTCAAAAAGGCTCATAAGCGCACTTAAAGACGATTCTGGAAGGATAGAATTGGTCTGGTTCAAAGGGGCCAATTGGATAAAAGATAAGCTTGTACCAGGCGCTGAGTACGTAGTTTTTGGGAAACCAACCAAGTTTGGCAGTAAATTAAACATTGCCCACCCAGAAATTGAATTACTCACTCAGCGTAAAGAAAATGGGGGGAGTCAGTTAGTGCCCGTTTACCCCACTACGGAAAAATTACGTAAAAAATACCTGGACAGCAAGGGAATCATTAAGCTCACGCACACATTAATTCATAACCTTACAGAAACCGACATAACTGAAACCCTTCCGAGTGAATTACGAGCAAATTATAAGCTCATTTCAAGGCTAGAAGCCTACAAAAATATTCATTTCCCAAAAGATAATAAGCTCCTATCTTATGCCTTGTTTCGACTAAAATTTGAGGAATTACTTTACACCCAATTGAGGCTCTTGAAACTAAAAAGTGTGCGAATAGAGCAATATGATGGACCAATTTTTAAGGATACAAGCCTGCTCACTACATTTTATAACGATCATTTGCCCTTTGAGCTTACCAATGCGCAAAAAAAAGTGATCAAAGAGGTGTACAGGGACCTGTGTAGTGGCAAACAAATGAATCGGCTATTGCAAGGAGATGTGGGAAGTGGGAAGACCATTGTGGCCTTTATTTGCATGTTACTTGCAATAGGGCATGATGCCCAAGCAGCACTCATTGCACCTACAGAAATTTTGGCCCAGCAACACTACCAAGGTTTAAAAAAATTCGCTGATGCTCTAAAGCTCCGAGTTGCATTATTAACAGGTTCTACCAAGGCCAAAGAAAGGAAATTGCTATTAAGTTATTTGAGAAGTGGTGACATCCACATTTTGATTGGTACACATGCATTGCTAGAAGAGCGTGTCAAATTCAAAAATTTAGGCCTTGCTGTAATTGATGAGCAGCATCGCTTTGGCGTGGCTCAGAGAGCGAAATTATGGAATAAAGACCAAAAAATTCTCCCACATGTGCTTGTTATGACAGCCACGCCCATTCCTCGAACACTGGCCATGACACTGTACGGCGACTTGGATGTATCGGTGCTGGATGAGCTTCCGGCAGGTCGCAAGCCCATTAAAACCACCCATAGGTTTGACTCGCATCGCCTAAAAGTATTTGGTTTTATTAGCGAACAAATCAAATTGGGCAGGCAAGTTTATGTCGTTTATCCGCTCATTGAAGAATCTGATAAAATGGACTACAAAGACCTTATGGATGGGTATGAGAGCATTTGTAGGAGCTTTCCGGGTGTGCCTGTGAGTATTTTGCATGGACGCATGAAGTCCGAGGACAAAGATTTTGAAATGCAACGCTTCGTGAAAAATGAAACCAAAATCATGGTGGCTACTACGGTGATCGAAGTGGGCGTAAACGTGCCTAATGCCACCGTGATGATCATCGAAAATGCGGAGCGATTTGGCCTGGCGCAACTACATCAGCTTCGAGGTAGGGTAGGGCGTGGTGCTGAGCAATCGTACTGCATACTCATGAGTGGCGTTAAGCTAAGCAAGGATGGACGAACCAGGCTCGAGACATTAGTGCGTACAAACGACGGATTTGAAATTGCCGATGCAGACCTTAAACTCCGTGGCCCTGGTGATATTGAAGGAACGCAGCAAAGTGGACTGATGGATTTCAAAATTGCTGACTTGGCAAAAGATGGTCAAATTCTTTCGCTAGCTCGCGAAGCGGCAAAAGCTATTTTGGAAGAAGATGAGACCTTGCAACTGCCAAAATATAGAAATCTAAACCTGGAATTACATAAAAAATCGCAAGGGCAGGTAGAGTGGAGTAGAGTAAGCTAAGTCAGAGTGAGGGTGAGTTTTGAGGTTTTTTTTAACAAATTTTGCTAAATTTGATCAAAATATTAATATTGATATAGTAGTTCCTCATCATAATTAGCTATTAATATCCATATACTATCGCCATCATCTTGTAAGTTAGATAAGTCAAAAGCTAATTCTTTGGTAATATAAGCTTCACAAAACTCTTCATTTCTTAGTGATAATTTTAATGTTCTTTTTGGTGGGTTTGATTTCATAATCGCTTCTGAAGCTATGAGCTTTACATCCCAGGAATTTCCTGAGCAACCACTTGCACTAAAATTGATTTTTAAACAATTACCAATAATTTCTGCATTATTGATCGTTAAATTTTCAGTTTCTGTCTCACCATATTGATTTTCACTTATGATTACTTGCTGGCTGCAACATACCTGAGGATCATTTTTTTCTTTAGTACATCCTGTAAATATTATAAATATAACCAGAATGGCTATGGGTGTTAAGATATTATTCATGTTATCAGAGTTAGTTAATACTTTTATATTAATGTTTTTTAGTGAAGAAATGTTACCCTAACTTCTAATAAATTTTTTATATAATTTTTTATGCTAAAGAATGTATTAATCGAATTTTGCCGAAAACAATCAAAATATATGTTTGATGAACGTATTTTGCTAATTATATTCATTATTTTAAAAAATCAAGTGCCAAAACTTATTGACACTTTATCTCAATAATTCATTGCTATTAAACGACTTGCAGACCATCAACATTTACCTTGTAAAAATCCGTTTTTTAAGTAGAAATACAACAGGAATTAATGCTAAAATTACCAGTACCCACACCCAAATTGCATAGCTCTGTTTTACGATGGGGCGCATATCACCATTTGCAACAAATTGGGCCCAATAATAAGGATGAGCCTTAATTGCACTAGCATCCCGTAAATAATCTAACTTGGCTTGTTTCAATGCCACATCCTTGCTATTGGCCTGGTCTAAGTTAGCATAAAACTTACCCATAATCTCAGCGGTAGATTGATCATTGGCATTCCACAAACTCATCACCACACTAGGGCATCCCGCATAAAAAAAACCCCTTGCCAAATTAATAATTCCCTCACCCTCAACTGCCTTCCCATAGCCTGTATTACATGCACTAAGCACGGCTAACTTTGCCTTTAAGTTTAAATTGTAAAGCTCATAAGTGTGCAAAGCAGCGTCTTCTACAGTATCTTCATTTTCAGTAAAGTAAATTTTAGAATACATCGGCCGTAAATCTTGTGCAATAGCGTGGCTTGCGATATGAATGATGTCAGCAGCAGCAGCCTGCGATTTAAAAGTAGCCTCACTCGCAAACTTATTAATGTAGTATTGGCCCTCAAAGTACTTTGCAACTAAATCTAATTCTTTAGTCGCCCATTTTAATGGCGCCAAACTTCCCCTGACAGTATCTTGATAAATATTGCCAGACTTAGTGTTTTGCTGAGACGAACTCTGTTCAAAACTTGGAGCGAATGCTAAAATTTTGTTATGGTATTCACTGATTTGCTTTTGTTGCTCATTATACCAAAGCCGTGCCGAGTTAGCATAGCTAATGGTAGCATGTTTGATAAAATAGTCAAGTGCATTAAAATCATTTTTATTATTAGGAACACTAACTAGTAAGGCCTCAAAGGGAATGAGTGCCATTTTACCGTATGGAATGATGATTAAGTGATCATTTTCATTAAAATAATTTGCTAGTGGCTCCAACCATGAGGCATAAAGTTGAGTAGCACTTGTTGAATATTCCATCCAACTTTCATTTGGCGTAAATATAAAAGCGTTTGAACTTATACTCTTGCGAAACTGTGTAATTATATCCTGTTCATTTGGGAGTTTCAATAAAACCTTTACAAGAAACTCATCTGGAGCAATAACGAAGGCAATCCAATTGGTATCGCCTTCATAATAAGAAACAATTTTTTGGTTATCCTCCAAATGGTTTTGAATAGCCTCAATATTTAATTTGGGAATATGGTATTTAGATTGATAATATTGGGGAAACTTTTCTTCTAGTTCTGTTAAAAAAAGTGCTAATGAATCCCTTAAACTATGCTCTTGATTCTTCAGACTGGTGAGTTTCCTTTGGTCAAGCCCATTACTTGAATCAATGAGTTTGTCCATTTTTGACAGGCAATAATTCAGTTCTGCTTTTAGGTTTTCTTCTTTAAGTATCATTTCATTGGGAAGAGTCGAGATAGCGTGTTCTCGCATCATACCGTTAAATAACACCATTGCTTTGCTTTTTTCGCTGATCTCAAATGCTTGTCGTAGATAAATCTGATCCCTGGTTTGGTTAAAAAGCTGTATCAAATTTTGGATGGCTCCTTTGTAAATGGATGCAGTGGTATTTGCAAGTTCAACTTGATCCTTCTCAGACTGAAAACTCAGCCGAATACTATCGGCCAATTGCACAGCCAATTGATACGTTTGGTGTGCCAAATTAAGTTCTTTTTGTTTTTTAGTGTATTTCGAGTAGTATTTATGCAACAGTTCGGCTTTTGTGCTTATACTTTTGAGTAATTGAAGGGGATAAATGACTTGATGGAGTCTAATTGGTGGGTTTTGCTCAAAATTTACCTCTTCAAAGCTCTTCAAAGCGCAAATTATAGACTTTTGAGACATGTTAAGTGCCTCTTTTATAGCTGTCTCGGCTAATGTCTCGGCTAGCAATCGATAACTTTCAGCTGTCTTATTATGTTTTTCAGTTAATAGTTTCGACGATATAGCCACTGCCTTTCGCAGGTAGTGGCTACTTTTGGAATTATTGTAGCCTGCAAATGCTTTACCTAGGTTTTGATAATTATAGATTAGCTCCATATGCTCTTCACCAAATAGTTCTTTACGCATCTTCAGCACCTTAAAATGATAAAAAAGCGCAGAATCAATCTTATTCTCTTGCTCAAAAGTAAGGCCAAGAAAGTCATATGCGTGAGCCAAGTGCGATGTAAAACTCCCGCTTCCAATATTTACTGATTTAAATAACGTAATAGCTTGCCGTAAGCAACTTTTCGCATTTTTGTAATCATCCAACTCCAGGTAAATGACACTCATCCAGACTAGTTTATTTGCTTTACTATACAAATTCTTAGCATCAATTCGCTGGAAATACCCTAATGCACTCTCATAATTATGAAAATATCGATTAATGCCCCCAAGCAGCTCATAGCATAATGCCATACCATAGGCATATTGTATTGACTGACTTTTTTTAAGCGATGGGATAGCAAACTTTTTACTTTGTTCAAATTTCCCATACAAATAAAGCTGGCTTGCTACTATAAATTCAGCTACGGCAATTTGCGCAATCGTTACACCTGGAGATTTATTCAAATAAGCCAGTGATCTCTTGGAATGAAACAATGCACTATCTAGTTGTACCGTTTTATTCTGAAAATAGACACTTATGGCGAAATGAGCAAAATAACTAACATATGCACCTAATTTCTTCTGACTTATAAATTGTTCGACTACATTTTTATATTGGTCAACCAACTGTATATTTCCAAATATTGAATTAAAATAGAGGTATTTTGAGGCTAATAAGGCTTGAAAATCCTTTTTGTGTTGGATGGCTTTAGATGAAATGATACCCTTAGATTTATCAAGATAAGCAAGGCCTTTTTTGATATCACCGGTATATAGTTTACAGTCGCTTAATTCAATATAAACAATAATTTTCTCTTCCCAATCACCCTCTGGGTCAAGTTTTGATAGGTAATTGACAAATTTGGCCTCTAATTGCTCATAATCCTCATCAATGAGCAATTGTTCATATTTATTTTTTATTGGGTAATCTGAAATTCGAAGTGCTGCTTCAGTCTTTATAATGATCAAGCCCAATAATAGTAAGAGATACCCTTTCATAAAATACAAAATGCACCTAATCTTTTTTAGGTGCAAATTAAATTTTATTACAATCTTAATTATACTTGTGGAACTGTGCCTCCACCTCCACAGTTAAAGTTTGTAAGGTCACAATTAACTGATATAATGATTGATCCCCCTGTAAGTTGGACACCAGGATGCTGGTCACTTTCAGAAAATTCACCACTGCCACTTAAAATATCTTTTACAGTCGTTAATGTAAAACTTTTAATTGTAAGCGAATCTAATTTTAGTTTACCGTTCTTTTTCATTTTTGTGTGTTTTATTTATTTATTTTAATTTATTTTAAACGAATTTTGCTAATTATATGCAAAATGATCTAATTATGGTTGATAAACAGTATCTTGGTTTTGAGTTTGATTTTGTCCAGGCTGGTCAATCTGTACAGGCCCATTACCACAAGCTTGCGAATAATTACAATTTCCAGAAATCATTACTGAGCCACTTGTTAAGCCAACACTAGGCTGTAGTGTAGAATCTGACCCACTTAAAATTTCCTTCGAAATTGATGTTTTAAAGCTTTTCAACATTAACTCCTCTAATTTTAGTTTTTTGATACTTTTCATCACAATAGTTATTTAGTTAAAAAAAACCATTTTTTGTTCTTTTATTTATTAATACCATTTCACATAAAAATGTTACCCTAATTTCACGATTTTTTTATTAATTATTTTTAGTTGTAAAGTCTATTACAATATTTATCTCGAGTAATAATTCGAGAACCACTTGTTAAATGTAGGCCAGTTTTGCAGTTATTCACGCCAAGTGAATAATCTTGATCACTCCTAATATCTTTTTTGTTTGATAGTTTAAAACTTGAAATGCATAGTTTGCTTAATTTTATTTTTCATGTTTCTGATTGTTATAATTTATACACAAAAATATAATATTATTATCATATTTACAATTATAATTTACAATTTAGTAAAAATTTATTACATGAAATTTAGTTTTGTCTTTGTCATAAAGATAATAGAAGTGATCAAAATTGCATTTACTATAGTATTTATTGTACTAAATAAAGTAATTCAACTTTTTTAATAAAATTCTTTGAAAAAAATTTTGATACATGAATAAATTCAGCTTAATTCGTTCAATTGTTTTTTAGTATTAAAAATTTGATGGAGATCATTATATAAAAACTTGTTTATCAGGTATTTAAATTATTTGTAACTGGGAGTTAAGTTATATGTATAGATTTAAGTTAATAAAGTGCCTCTGTTGAACGCAACTTAAAAAGTAATAACTATATACAAACGACAGAGAAATGAAGTTAGAACGCTCATATGAGTCAAAAAAATAGCCAATTAGGCAAGTCATTTAATGGGGTCGATAAAGTAATTCATCTTTTCCATTAATAGAAATAAAATTTTCAATTGCAAAGAAAAAAGAGAGACAGTGGAACAGTTAACACAACAATTAATCTACGGAAATTATCCGGGGCTTTCTAATCACAAGGATGATGAGTCAAAAGCCAACTTTTTAAAAGAAGTAATCGATGAGCATTTATTAAAAGATGTGATCGCTCATGAACGTGTAAGAAACACCGATAAGCTTATTAAACTTCTGCAACTGATTTCATTTAATGTAGGAGAGGAGATATCTTACAATGAGCTAGCAGAGCAACTTGAGCTTACTCGAAATACAGTTGAAAAATACCTTGAAGTGATGGCTAAAGCAGGTATTGTGCATAAAGTCGGTGGTTTTGGTAAGAAATTGAAGAAAGAGATCACAAAAAGCAGTAAATGGTACTTTTATGATAATGGTGTTCGTAATGCACTCATTGCAAATTTTAACCCTGAATATTTACGCAATGACATGGATCAACTATTTGAGAATTATTTGATCAGCGAACGAGCTAAAAAATTAAATGGCGCTAAAAACAAGTACTATTTCTGGCGTACATATGATCAACAAGAAATTGATTGGGTAGAAGAAAAGAGCGGAAAGTTGTTTTCCTATGAATTCAAGTGGAACGAAAAGAAAAAATCTAAAGTTCCTGTAGCTTGGAAAGATAATTATGGTGAAGCGAAACACAAAGTAATTTCCCCATCAAATTATCAATCATGGTTAAGTAGTTCAAAGTCATAATGATGTGATTCGTTCTTTTAAAAAGCACTTTTGGTATCCCTTACTAAAAGTGCTTTTTCTTTTATGAGGTGAGTAGTATAATTATTAGGGTTTTTCCTCAAAATCACCACGAAGTGTTCTAAACCGAGTACGAACTTCCGTAGCATAAAGGCTTCCTGCATGCTGCGTCAAAAAATTCTTGTAAATTTCCATTGCTTTTGCTTTATCCTTTACATGCTCTTCATAAATTTTACCCAACATATAAGTGGCATCATCACCGAGTATATCATCACCATACGTTTTTACTAATTGTTCTAGTTTACGAATTGATGCATTAACATTTCCTAAACCTAAGTATATTTCAGCCTGGTGATACAGAATCTCATCAGTAAGGCTGTGATTAGGGTATAATCCTAACATGGTATCAAACTCATCCAGTGCTTGCTCAAGCTTATGTTGAAACAACATCAGTTCAATTTTTGCATAGTGCATCAATGCAAATGAGGTTGAATCTAATGCTAAGTTATCCTTAATGAGTAAGCTTAAGGCCATGGCATCATTAGCAATTTCACGCGTTGTGGCAAGCTTCAAAATATCAAGATGCTGGGTTGCCAAATTAAAATCTCCCTTATAATAAGATAACTTTGCATTCTTGAGTTTAGCTAAATGGCCTAGTTTTTCTTTTTTATGGGATTTTTCAACTTGTGAATATAATAATGTTGACTCCCAAGGCTGATCCATTAGAATAAAAATGTCTCCATGGTCTAATTTACTTTGTGCTACTAAATCTCGAGTGGCATGCCTAGTAGTAACAATTTCTCCTAACTTTTGAGATGCCGTTTGATAATCATTGAGGTAAAATGCATAAAGTAAGGCTTGGTTTCTCATCCCTTCAAGAGTAATCGATTGAATACCAATCTTTTCATACATAAATTGATAATCATTTATTAATTTTTTTATTTCCGAGGTATCAATAGGGTAAGTGTGTTTCACCATTTCTTCTCTTGCCTTAATAAGATAATGTTTACTTTTGATGTGGAACTTGTTATCCTTATGATTTTCATTTAAGTAGTTAAATATTTTAATGGCATTTTTGTAGTCGTTATTGTGGAGGGCTATTTCACCTAGTTCTAAAATAAAATCAAATGGAATGAGTTTTTTCTTATCGAGCGCCCGAGCTTGTATAAATGCCCCGTAAAAGTTTTTTTGCTGAATATTAACCCAAATAAGCAATTTGCCGTAACTAACTTTACTAGGGTATTGTTGAATACGCTCATAAAGCAATGTCTCAAGCTGCTCAAGATCCTCTACTTTCTGAAAGACATTTTGCAATACATTTACCACTTCATTATAAAAGCTCGGATTTATGGCTAATAGATTAACGTACTCATCCACCATGCCCGTTTTGTTATTAATTCTGTAATAAAGCATAGCTAATTCGGTAGCAAATAAAATTGGACTGCCACTACGCTTACGTGCTTCTAAGTAAAGTGCAGTAGCATGATCATAAAATTGTTTATAAATAAAGTATTCGGCTACATGTCGAACTTCTGAATCATGGTACTGTCCATATTCTCTTACAATTTGCTTACATAACTTATTACATTCATCTTGACGACCTTCTAAATGATAAATAGAGGCCAGGTCAATTTTATAGCGCACCTCTTGTGGATAATTCTTAATTATTTTTTGAAGATGTTTATGGGCTAATTTATAATTGTTTGTGAGTTCAAGTGTTTTAAGGTAGTTCTTGTGGATAACTTTTAGATTTTGTTGTTTGCGAGCTAAGTCTTGATAGATGTCTAGGGCTTTCTCATAGTTTTGTTGATTGAAATACTCTTCGGCAATTTCGAATTGGTCTTGCCCAAAACAAATGGAGTAAATGAATAGAATAAAAAAGTAAGATATCCACAGTTTCTTCATGTCTAATTATATTAATATATATTATATAATATTCTTATTATTTTTATTATAGTGTGGATATGTTGAAAAAAACATAAATTAAAATTTGTATTTTATAATTGTTGATAATGTTTTGTTAAACTTATATTTTATCCACGTGTTTTCCACAATTAAGTAATTAATAATCAATGTTTTAATAATAATTGACAAATTCTGTGGAAAAGAAAATTATTAAATTTTATATATTTTTGTGTTTATAAATCATGTGGAAAACTATTTAATTTTGAATTTATCCACAAAAATTACACCTGTAAGATTTATAATCTTTGTTATCTTAGTTTATCCACAACTTAATAACTGATTATCCACATAATTATAATAGTTATTCACCAATAACTAAGTCTTTAATTTCCCAATTTTCTTTTATACTAATAGGCCTATCTAAATAATAAACTTTTTCGGCCTTTTTCCGAATATGTATATTACCTGGATCCCATATTCCATTGTTATCTTCATCAATCAATAGCCTAAGATAATATTGTCCTGCAGCTATGTTTTTAAAACTAAAATTAACCTTATTTTTTTGTTTGGCCACTACCTCAAATTGTTCGTTTAACAATTCAATGTAATAATTGGTTGCCTGTGTAACGACTTTACCACTAATCTGACTTGTGGACGCCGATGCTACATTATTAGAAAAAGTGGTGATAAAATCTTCTTCCATTAGGGAAGAAGTATCCGCCTCTACACTAATAAAACTACCCTTATTTAATAGTAACTTAAAGTTTAGAGATTTAGTTGCTGAATCATATAATAGATTATACGTATTTATACTACCCAAATGTTTCAAAATTTTTAGTTTTGTGTTGTTTTTATTCCAAATTAAATCTTCGTTCCTGAGTACATAGAAAACGGTACTATCTTTCGGATATAACAACTGGATACTATCACTATTTGTAATAGTAATTGGCTTACTGAATGCTATGTTGAATTGAAGCGTATCATTGTGGATACTTTTGGTGGGATTGTTGGTTTGAAATTGAAAGGGTTCTTTTTTTCTTTTGCTTTTTTTGAATTTGATATAAATATTTTTATATATTTCTTTATTTATTGTATCTTTTAAATAAATATTTGTACTTAAACTATCATTTTCTGAAAATTCTAGTGTATTGTAAATTCTAATGGTTTTTTCTTCATTTATTAAATGTGAAACAATTTTTTGATCGGATTCAATACGATAATCTTTAATTTCTTTATTAGATTTAATTTCAAAATAGGGTCCGTTAGGCCTATGGCTTTGGATTTCAAATGGTGTAACGTCCAAACTTAAAAGATTAAAATGGATACTGTTTAAGTTTGAGTCTATTACCTTGATATCATTCTCTAAAAAATCATAAGGTTCCACTTTGGGTTCACATTTTTGGTTTTCGTTCTCATCATAGAAGGCATAAATTTTATAGGTTCCTGGCCTAATATTGAAAAGTGAATAGCGTCCGCTTTCATCTGATTTTGTATAATAAAGTGGTTCTCCATCAAAAAGGTCAAGCGTATCTTCAAAAGGATAAAGAAAAATAGATGAATTATTTATAGATTCATTGGTTAGTAAGTTTTTGACTTGACCCGAAAGGCTAATGGTATCAATACTTGAACCTGTGCTAAAAGCAATTTGTAAGTTATTAGCTGGGTTACCTTCAGTAATGTCCTTGATACTATTCCGAAAATTTAAGGTATAGGTCGTGTTTTTATTGAAGCTTGAATCAAAATTTAAAGTTAATTTATCCTTTTTTGTAGTATATTTATAAGATCCATTTATTTTTGGATTAATAATTAATTCCTTATAAATATTACTGGGTTGAATCCATTCATCAAATAAAAGTGTTACGGACTTAGATGAATAATTCACTTCATTGTTTTTTGGATTTTGAAATAGTAAAGTAGGTGGAATAGTATCTTTTGGCCCACCTGTAACTATTGCTTGATTAGCACAATTAGTGAATAGGAAAATAACTAGAATGGCTAGCAACAATATGGTTAAAAATTTGGTCATACAAGTAAGAAGATTGGATGAATATTAATGCGTAAATAGTAATATTTAAGCTTATTTTCCAAGGTAAACAAGTAATATTGCGATATCAGCTGGGGATACGCCTGAAATACGTGACGCCTGACCAATACTAGAAGGTTTTGTATTTTCGAGTTTTTGTCGTGCTTCAGCTGATAGACCTTTGATTTTATTATAGTCTAAATCACTATTGATATGATGTGATTCTAATTGTTCCATTTTATTGGCTAAAAGTTGTTCTTTTTCGATATACGTTTCATACTTCAGTAAAGTTTCTGCTTGCAGTAATTGATCATCTATAAATTGATTGGACAATACCTCAGAAATCTTTGTACCTATTTTAAAATCTTTAATTGATAGTTCAGGGCGTTTAAGTAATCTTTCTAAAGGAATTTTTTCTTTGATAGGTGAGGATGAATGCACACTTAGCCAATTATTTATTTCTTCTGGAGTAAATTTTTGAGATTTAAAAAAATGCTGAATCTCTTCAAGGTTATTTTCTTTTGTAAGAACATTTTCTAATCGAGTATTATTGGCAAGACCTAATTTATGACCAATTTTTGTAAGCCTTAAATCAGCATTATCTTGTCTTAGCAATATTCTAAACTCTGCCCTTGAAGTAAACATTCGATAAGGTTCATCGGTACCTTTATTAATTAGGTCATCAATTAAAACACCAATATAAGCGTCAGATCTTTTAAGTATAAAGGGCTCTTTATTACTTGTAGTATGATGTGCATTAATACCTGCAATTAATCCTTGACATGCGGCTTCTTCATAACCAGTGGTGCCATTTATTTGACCAGCAAAAAACAAATTACGAATGAGTTTAGTTTCTAAAGTTAAATGGAGTTGAGTAGGAGGGAAGTAATCATATTCAATAGCATACCCTGGTCTAAACATCTTTACCTTTTCAAAACCTGGTATTTCTTTTAAGGCTTTGTATTGTACATCTTCTGGTAACGACGTTGAAAATCCGTTTACATATATCTCTACAGTATTCCAGCCTTCAGGTTCTACAAAAATTTGATGCCGATCACGTTCACTAAAGCGCTCTATTTTGTCTTCGATGGAGGGGCAGTACCTTGGGCCTAATCCTTGTATTCTTCCATTAAACATTGGGGAATATTGAAAACCGCCTCTCAAAATATCATGCACTTTTCTATTGGTATACGTAATAAAACAGCTACGTTGAGTTTCCAGGGGTGTTGTATGAGTAAATGAGAATTTACCTGCTTCTTGATCACCTTTTTGTTCTTCCATTTTATCAAAATGGAGGGATCGACCATCTACCCTTGGTGGTGTACCTGTTTTCATTCTTCCAGAGACAAACCCAAATTTTTGTAGTTGCTCAGTAAGCCCTGTTGCAGCTTTTTCGCCTGTTCTACCTCCACCAAATTGCTTCTCGCCAATGTGGATGATTCCATTTAGAAATGTTCCATTCGTTAAAATCACCGATTTAGAGAATATTTCTAAACCCATGCCAGTCTGCACACCAATAACTTTACCTTTTTCTACAATAATCCCTTTGACCATTTCTTGCCAAAAATCAACATTGGTAGTGTTTTCTAATTTTAAACGCCATAATTCTGCAAATCTCATTCGATCATTTTGACTCCTAGGGCTCCACATGGCTGCCCCTTTAGATCTATTGAGCATTCGAAATTGAATCATAGATTCATCCGTTACAATACCTGTTTGGCCACCTAGGGCATCAATTTCTCTAATAATTTGCCCTTTAGCAACACCCCCCATAGCTGGGTTGCAAGACATTTGAGCAATGGTATTCATGTTCATGGTAATGAGCAATACCTTACTACCTAAGGTAGCTGCAGTTGCTGCAGCCTCACATCCTGCGTGGCCGGCCCCGACAATTATGACATCATATACTGGAAACATTAATGGCTAATTTTTGGTAAAACTACTTATAAACTATAGTAAAAAAAAATGAAATTTTTGTTTTTAATGTTTCACGTGGAACATCAGAAAAGCTCCAACAAAAAATGTTCCACGTGGAACATGCTATTAGTTGATTAAATTGATAAATATATCATTAATACTTGGCACATCTTCATTAAACGTCATTATATCAATTTTTTGATTCAGCCAATGGATCATTTCATTTTTTTTTGTTTTATCAAGCAATTGAATCTGTGCAGTTCCTTTCTTGTCATCCTTATTCACAATTTGAAAATCACTTAAATTGCCATCCGGGATTAATTCTCCACGATAAGTTAATTGGAAGGTGTTATGCTTAAATTTATTTTTTATAACACTTTTGAACCCTTGAAGTATTACTTTAGCGTTATTTATAAAGCAAATATGATCGCAGAGTTCCTCTACTGACTCCATTCTATGAGTAGATAATAATACTGTTTTACCTTCTTTTATAAAATTTACAATTTCACGTTTAATAATACCCGCATTGATCGGATCGAAACCTGTAAAGGGTTCATCCAAAATTATAAAAGTAGGATCATGAACAACGGTAGCAATAAACTGGAGTTTCTGCTGCATTCCTTTAGATAAATCTTCTACCTTCTTATGTTTCCAATCACTAATACTAAGCTTTTCAAACCACGTATTTAAGTTCTTTTTGGCATCACTTGAATTTAATCCTCTAAGTTTGGTGAGATACAATAACTGCTCAATAGCGGACATTTTTTTATAAAGCCCACGCTCCTCAGGTAAATAACCTATTTTAGAGAGGTGCCTTGGTGATAAATTTTCACCATCAAACTTAATAGACCCACT
Organism: Bacteroidia bacterium; assembly: GCA_030430325.1. GTDB lineage: Bacteria > Bacteroidota > Bacteroidia > Cytophagales > Cyclobacteriaceae > JAUIFR01. Next base: position 15,197 of record JAUIFR010000050.1, read on the forward strand.
ATCAGCATCAATTATTTGGGTTAAAATTCTAATCAACGATGTTTTACCTGCACCATTTGGACCAAGTAGTGCAAAAATACTTCCTTTTGGAACAGAGAGGTTAATTTGATCCAAGGCAAGATGATTATGATATTTTTTTACCAAATTAATTACCTCTACTTGATTTCTACTTAAATTCAATTTTTGTTACTATTTAATGGTATGATCATTCAATTTTAGTAATTTTAATTAAATATTTATAAATAATGATCTAAAATATGATAAAAGTTCAACACCAAAGTTTGCAAGATTTTATTAAACAAGTATTTCAAAAACTGGGCGCTTCGGAAAATTTAGCAGCTAAAGCATCAAATGTATTGATAGCAGCAGATTTAAGGGGGATAGATTCGCATGGTGTTGCAAGACTGGATGGTTTTGTAAGGTTAATTGAAGATGGCCGAATTAGTTTAAAAAGTCAATCACAACTTAAACATGAAACCCCAAGCACAGCAAATATTGATGCCCATAAAGGCTTAGGGCTTGTCGTTGCGCAAAATGCTATGCAAGTAGCTATTAAAAAAGCAGAACAAGTAGGCTCAGCATGGGTAGCTGTATATAATTCAAGTCATTTTGGTATTGCTGCCTATCATGCCATGATGGCTTTGCCACATAATATGATTGGTATTGCTATGACGAATGCAAGTCCATTAGTTGCACCAACAGGCAGTACCGACAAATTACTCGGAACTAACCCAATGGCATTTGCTATTCCAGCAAAAAATCAACCACATTTTGTGGCGGATTTTTCGACTTCAGCTGCGGCTAATGGAAAACTTGAGATTTTACAACGAGCAAATAAATCTGTACCAATTGGTCTCGTACAAGATAAATATGGAAATGAATCTAAAGATCCAGGTATATTAAAAGATGAAGGTGCATTGTTGCCGTTAGGCTCAGGTTCTGAATATTCAAGCCATAAAGGCTACTGTTTGGGCGCTGTTGTAGATATTTTAACTGGTGTTCTTTCTGGTGCAAATTATGGGCCATGGGTTCCTCCATTTGTAAGTTTTTTGGACGAAAAACAGGGGCAACCTGGTCAAGGGATTGGTCATATGCTTGGAGCACTCCGTGTTGATGCCTTTCAAAATAAAGAAGAATTTCTTGATCAGATGGATCGATGGATCACTACTTTTAGAAAGGCTAACCCAATTCACCCGGATCAAGTTGTTCAAATTCCAGGTGATTCAGAAAGGTTAAGTAACGCAAATAGAAAAAAACAAGGTATTCCACTTTCTACAAAAGTCATTCAAAAACTAAAAACTTTATCCACAAAATTTCAATTAGATGATCAACTAGATTCCCTAATAAATAAAATTAAAGCTAATAGTTAAATGGACCTTAACCATTTTACAGCATCTACCTCAGAGCCAAACAATCGATTTTGAAACAGTGATTGATTGTGGTTTTCAAATTGCTCTCCAGAAAATTGTGTAAAAATACTATTTGATAAAACTAATGCATGATACTTTAATCCAGCTTTTTCAATTGCTTTTGGAACTAAATATTCAGCCAACCATTTATTTACACCATCCCATGAACCATTGAGCTGTGAATTATCAGAAATTTGCTTGGGGCATTTTCTTTTTACTATCTCTTCCATAAAAAAGCCATCAAGAATTTCCATAATTTCGTCGTCTTCTATTGTACCAATATATCGAATTATAAAGTATCCTTCATGTTCAACTTTTGTAAAATCTAGGTAACATATTAGTTGCCCTAGCTTATTATAGGTTTCAAAAATTTCATCTTTTTGTATTACTTTAATTCCTGTTTTTGATTCAGTAGTATCTTTTATTATTAGCTCCATCATTATAGTTCAAAATTTCCAAAAAATGTATTAATATATTTTTTGTAAAATTACATGCATTACCACTCAATGCAAGTATCAAAACCAAACGAATATTACAAATGTATTAATGCTATTTATTTGCAAGTTTTTTTTCTAAAGACTTGATTATCAGATCTTTTTCATCAATTTTTTGTATTAATTCCATTTGTAACTGTTTAGAATTATTTACAATTTTTTCGATCATTTTACGCTGTTCTTCAATCTGTTTTTGAGCCTTTTCCGATTCTAATTTCCGTACATTTTCAACTTCCTCATTAGCATGCTCAAGCATTTTGAGTTGTGATTTTATTTCTTGTTTTTGGGCAACTTCTACGCTGATATCTCGGATGTATAAAATAAATGTTTTAACATTTTTTGTTTCTATTTTTGTACAATAACAGTCAATGTGTTTTATTTCGCCAATACTATTGGTATGAGTTGTTTTAAAAGTGTTCCCAATGAATTCAAATACATTTATATTAAATAAATCATCTATATTTTCACCCATTATATGTTCTTTTTGTTTTCCGAGAATAGTTAAAGCAGCACTGTTTATACTTTCAATTTTACCTTTTATATTACAACCAATTATGCCATTTATGGCCCCTTCAAAATAGGCTCTGTTTTTCGTTTGTGAAATCTCAAGTTCCTTTTGCTTATAATGCATTTTCTTTTGAGCCTCTTTTAGTTGTACCATGTTTTTATTGAGCTTATTTTCCTCAATTTTTAATTGTTGAGCAAGTTCGTTGGATTCTTTTAACAGCTCCTTTGTTTTTTCATTAACCTGCACACTTACAACCGTAGCAGTAATGCTTTCAATGGCTCGCTCTAAAAAACGCTGTTCGAATGATTCCAATATTCGAAAGGATGCCAGCTCCAATGCGCCAACAACTTCTTCATTTGTGTTGACAAGAGGTAACGCACTGAGAAAAGTAGGTGTTGCCTCGCCTAAACCTGAAGTAATAGTCAAATATTCTGTGGGTATTTCAGTTAAATAAATAGGGCTTTTCTCTAAATATGCTTGTCCAATAGCCCCTTGACCAAGCTGAATATTCTTAGATATATACTTTTTTTTGCTATAAGCGTAGCAAGCGATGAGTTCTAAATGCTTTTCTTCTTTATCACCTTCAACAATAAAAACCCCCCCTTGATTTAAGTCTAGGTAATTAACGATACACTTTAAGATCTCATCGGCCATATCTGCTAGGCCCTCAAATTGCTGATTTAAAATTTCATTAATTTGTCTAATTTTACCCCTAAGAAAAATCACTGAATATTTCATCAATCAGCTAATTTTAGTGTAAAACTCCTCTGAAGGAGTCAAGAGTAAAAGCAGAAA
>JAUIFR010000302.1 GCA_030430325.1 Bacteroidia bacterium
TGGTTATATGGTCAAGCGTGGTTTTTAAACTTTTCGGTGTTTGGAGAAAACCTGCGTGATTTGTTTCAAATTAGAACTGTAAACCTCAGTGTAGCTGTTTGGGTTGGTTTTATTGCCCTTTTCGGAATTTCAACCGACGATGGTGTTATTATGGCCACATACCTCAATCAGGTGTTCGATAAAAATAAGCCTTCATCGCAATTAACAATTCGTAATTCTGTAGTCGAAGCGGCTTCCAAACGTATTCGCCCTTGTTTGATGACCACTGTAACAACAACCTTGGCTTTATTGCCCGTTTTAACTTCAACAGGAAAAGGGAGTGATATCATGATTCCCATGTCAATACCCATTTTTGGAGGGATGATTATCGATGTCACCTCGTACTTTTTAGTGCCTGTTTTATACAGCTGGAAAAAAGAATTTCAATTAAAACGTCGTACAAAATGAAAATTATACCTTTAAATATAAAGCCGTTTTTTATTGTATTTTTCCGATATATTATCTTTGAAAAGTGCAATTTGCTTGGAGCTTCTTAAAAAAATAACTTAGTCTGCCTTTCTTCTATATATTGCTAATTTTATGTTTTGTGAGTAAATCTAAACTATTTAAATACAAGTTCTTACAATTGTGGTCAGTAATTCCCTAATTCTTTTAAATAAGTATTATATTTGGTATGTAATTGGTAATTTAATAAAAAAGAAATTTATAATAGAATTAAACTAAAATGAGCACATTAAATATAGGTTATACAATTACCACAGACCCAAATTTTCTAAATGATCAAAATGCTATTACGCCTGAACTATCAAATAAAATTGAGCGATATCATCAAATGGCATTGGATGGTAAGAGATCGAGCGTTCAAAAATTACTGGATGCCATTGAGCAGCACCCTGGCAATCCGCAACTGAAAAACTATTTATCTGTTCTTTATTCGCAATTGGGCGAGACCCAAAAAATGTATGATGTTAACAGGTGGATTATTGCAGAACATCCTAATTATTTGTTTGGAAAACTAAATTTGGCAAACGAGTATTACTTGAAACAAGAATACGATAAAATTCCAAATGTATTAGGACATGAAATGGAGTTACAGGCACTTTACCCTGACCGCGACACATTTCACTTAAACGAAGTAATTTCATTTTTAAAATGTGCAGTACTCTATTTTACTGCTATTGGAGATTTTGATCAGGCCGAAATTCGTTATGAGATTATGCTAGAATTGGCACCTGATATGCCTGACACAGATTTAGCTGCGCAATACATATTTATTGCCAGAATGAAAGCCGGACAGAAGCGATTTGAAGAGGAACAAAAGAGCAGAATATCAGTTCAAACAAAACAGCAGGAAATTAAAACGACAAGCAAACCTCCAAATTTTAATCATAAGGAGATAGATTGGCTTTATAGCAACGGGCTTTATATTGGAGAGGAAAAACTCAATATTATTCTTTCTTTACCCAGAAATACACTTATACAAGACCTAGAATTAGTTTTACAAGATAGTGTAAGCCGATATGGTTATTTTAGAAAGCTAGTTGAAGAAAATGAATGGGATGAAGAAAAGATGAATTTTGTAATTCATGCTATTTATCTTTTGGGAGAGCTCCAGGCAACAGAAAGTATCATGGCCATTTTTAATATATTGAGTCAATCAGATGAATATCTTGAGCTTTATTTAGGTGACTTTGCTACCTCCATGCTTTGGGAGCCAATGTACAAGATCGCCGCTAATAATTTGGAAGCATGTAAGCAGTTTATCTTTAAGCCAGGTATGAATACTTTTGCTCGATCTACTTTTCCTGAGATGGTAGCCCAGCTTGCATTACACCATCCCGATAGGCGTGACGAAGCTATAAGTTGGTTTTCAGATGTAATACAGTTTTTCCTTAACAGTACTATTGATGAAAATGTGATTGATAGCGATCTAATCGCTTTTTTGATTTGCAATGTAATTGAAATTAAAGGCACTGAGTTACTACTTGAAATAGAAAAGCTATTTGAACAAGAAATAGTGTCGCAAGGAGTATGTGGCGATTGGAAAGAAGTTAGTGGTGCATTTAGATGGCCTAGTAAATACGACAAAAGAATGGAGCTCCTCTCCATAGTGGAACGTTACGAAAATGTAACTTCAACATGGGCTGGATATATCGAAGAAGAACAAAATTTGAAATTTGACAATCAGGATTATTTTGAACCATATAACATGCCAATAAGGTCTGAACCAAAGATTGGACGTAATGAACCATGCCCTTGCGGTAGTGGAAAAAAGTATAAGAAATGTTGCTTGAACAATTAAGAGTGATTTTGATTAAATGCCATTTAAGGCATGAACTTTGTGCCTATAGCTTATTATAGGAATGAAAAATTTTTCAAATAAATTTTATATTTGGATGTTGTATGCAATTAAGAAAAGATGGAAATAGCTGAACTCATATTGAAATATATCGAAGTACTGATATGGCCTACCGTGACCGTATTTGTATTGTTATTTTTTAAAGATGAACTATCCAAATTATTTGACCGTGCAAAAAAAGTTGAGCTTCCAGGCGGTATTAGTATTGAAGCATTTGAAAATAAGCTAGAACAAGCCCAGCAACTTGACAAGGAAATCAAATCGGAAAGGAAACCTGAGATAGCACAATTAATTGAAAAACATGATAACAATACAGAAGCAAATAAGAAAATGATCAACTATGGTCTTAAACCTTCTACCAGTGGCCTTGACTTAAATTATTATAGGCAATTAGCTCAGACAGACAAACAACTTGCTATGGCAGGTTTACGAATGGACTTAGAACTCATGATTAGAAATTTAGCTCAAGGCTTCGGACTTGATATGAGTGAGAAAGTTCCAATTATTAAAGTGATACGAGCACTATTCGATAAAGGGCATATAAATTCTAAACAGGCTGACTTTATGAAAATTATATTCCAATTGACCAGTTATGCTATTCATGGTGGCCAAATTAATGAAGATCAAATAGAATCAGTACTTGAATTAGGCGAGACACTCGTTGACGATTATGTTGCTTGGCTTGATTGGGGATTTAGAAATGAATAAAACTGCATACCAGCAAGGAAATAGTCCTAGTTCACCCACAAATTTTACAAATTACACGGATAGTTAACTGTATTTATCTAAGATAAAAATCTTGTTTTCCTCCTAAAATTAGGGGTGCTGAGCTAATTTTATTGCATATTTCGGTATAATGGACAAAAATCAGGCTTCTAAAAAGTGAAGTTGTTTTAATGGACAAAAATCAGGCTAAGAAAAGTACAATAATAAATAAGAAGTTAAGGTGG
>JAUIFR010000303.1 GCA_030430325.1 Bacteroidia bacterium
GATATAGAAATATAGACAATTTTATTAATATGATTTATTTTATTGCTGGTAAACTTAAATTTAATTACCCACTGTATTTAACATAGAACCAAAATTTCTTTGTAAGAATAACCTCCATTACCAGATGTAAATCTTGAAAAAATACTTATCTTGCAGGTTATTAAATTATGAAAGTATCAGCACAAGAGCCATTTGAGATTATTTATTCTATTTATACGCATGAGTATTTAGGATATCTTATTGAGTCATATGCGATCCAATTAGATGCAAAGGGCAGGCCAACTTTATTGCATCAAAATATATCATCCAAAAATGCGGACGAATTTGCCGAACGCATCGATGAACTTGATTATAAGATCATATCGATTACTGATAGTTTAAATCAAAATGCTGTCATTCGGTATTTCAATCAAAAGTGGGTGAAGCCAGAGCAGTTTTTTCCGAAAGTATTTGATCGAGAAAAAGGGGATAAAGCGCTACAAGGAGAAATAAAGAATTATGTGGAACGTAATAAAGCAAGGCTTTTAAAATTAATTAGCAGTAAGCCACTCTATGAAATGGGAAGAGATGGTGAGCCTGCCTGGAAACGCATCCATTTTGAACACGAACCCGCCACCATTTTATTTCATTTTATTAGAAATGAAGATAATACGCATTATTTTCCAACCATAAAGCATGAAGGTAGTAAATTAGATTTCCAATATAATGGTTCCTATATTTTATGCAATTATCCTGCATGGTTGATTTGCAATAATAAACTGATCCATTTCGAAAAATTGGTGGATGGCAAGAAAATTAAACCGTTTTTGAACAAGAAATTCATAGTAATCCCTAAAAAAGTAGAAGAAACCTACTTTAAAAAATTCGTAGCACCACTCATTGCAGCATTTAATGTACATACGGTTGGGTTTAAAGTGGAGCAAGCAAGGTATGAGTGTAAACCCAAAATTGTATTTTCGGAGATGGCAACTGTAAAGAAAGTGCTATCACTTTTTGGGGATAATGATTATGAGGAAGAAAACGAGCAACTTGAAGAGCCAAAGATATTGTTTGAACTTTTCTTTCAATATGGGCCGTATACGTATCGGGCTGATCATTTAGCAAATACAAGTGTTGATCTAGAAAAAAATGGTGACAGCTACGTGTTTTACAAAGTAGAACGAGACCATTTTAAGGAAAAAGAAATATTAGGCTTGATCAACGAATTAGGCTTCGGGTTTATGGGGTCAAGGTCAAGTATAAATAGAGAAGAAGCACTCGATCGCATCAATGAAAAGCGTGAAATACTCCTGGAACATGGCATAAGCATTGAGCAAAAGGTTAAAGATCAGAAAAAGTATTTTATCGGGAAAAACGAGCTTCAAATAGATATAAAAGAAAATATCGATTGGTTTGATATATATGCCGAAGTAAAATTTGGTGACTGCAGCATACCCTTTCATGAAATTGTAAAGTTGATTAAGCTTCAAAAATCAGAGATTAGACTTGATAATGGCGAAATTGCGATCATCCCTCGCAGATGGATTGAAGAGTACAGCGAGTTGTTTGCCTTTTCACAAGTTAATGATGGTACTAAGGTTCAACTGCCCATTCATCACTTGGCCATCGTAAATGACCTCAAAGACGGAAACCTTGCAAAGGTTAACATTAGTAAAAAGTTAGAAAACCTTAGTCAATTCAAAAATATTGAAGATAAACCGCTTTCCAAGCATTTTAAAGGAGAATTGCGCCCTTACCAAAAAGCAGGATATAATTGGCTATTATTTTTAAATAAATTCCAGTTTGGTGGCTGCCTGGCCGATGATATGGGGCTTGGTAAAACAGTACAGACATTGGCTATGCTGCAATATATTAGGGATTTAAAGGCAGAAGCCAGCACTTCATTACTTATAATGCCGACCTCATTGGTGTATAACTGGGAAATGGAAGCCAAAAAATTCACACCTAAACTTAAAGTATTAGTTTACACCGGAACATATCGGGACAAAAACCCTGCATTATTTGCAAAATATGATTTGGTCATTACAACCTACGGCACGGTACGTATTGATATTGATATCATCAAAGAATTTTATTTTAATTATGTCATTTTGGATGAGTCACAGGCTATAAAAAACCCCGAATCCAATATTGCCAAGGCGGTAAAAAAGCTAAATACCAAGCAACGCCTTGTACTTTCTGGTACGCCAATTGAAAACACAACACTTGATCTTTGGTCACAAATGGCCTTTATAAATCCGGGGCTACTAGGCAATAAAAACTTCTTCATGAAAGAATATTTACTGCCGATTGAGAAAAAAGGAGACCAAACAAAGCGTAAAAAGCTCCACATGGTGATTAAGCCATTTATACTCAGGAGGCATAAGTCTCAAGTGGCAACAGACCTACCCGAAAAGGTAGAGAACATCCGATATTGCGTAATGACCAAAGAGCAAGAAGAAGTATATGAGCAAGTACGTGATCAGTTCCGGCTTAAAATTATTGAAAGCATCAAGGAGAATGGCATGAAGGGGTCTCAATTACTCATTTTACAAGGCTTAACACAACTTAGGCAATTAGCCAACCATCCGCGTATGCTCGATCCTGAGTACGAGGGCAGCTCGGGTAAGCTTGATGAAGTGATGGAGATGCTGCATGAAACGATAAATGAAGGTCATAAAATATTAATATTCAGTCAGTTTGTTAAACATCTTTCGGTGTTACGACATCATCTAAACTTTGACAAAATACCTCATGCCTACTTAGATGGTTCGACCAAAAACCGCCAGGCGCAAATTGAACTTTTCCAAAACAATAAAGATATTCCTTTGTTCCTAATATCAATGAAAGCGGGGGGCGTCGGGCTGAATCTCACACAAGCCGATTATGTATTTATTTTAGATCCTTGGTGGAACCCAGCTGTTGAGGCACAAGCCATTGATCGAGCGCATCGTATCGGGCAGAAAAAAACGGTATTTACGTATAAATTCATTTCAAAAGATACCATCGAAGAAAAAATTCTCAGATTACAGGAAAACAAGCTTCAACTTGCCTCGGACCTCATTACGACCGAAGAAAGCTTTTTCAAACAACTCTCTAAAAATGATATTTCAGCGTTATTGGATTAATATTTGAATATATTTTGCAGAATACGTTCAAATTTATTATTGTCTAAGATAATTTCTTGGGTTCATAATTAATTAATTTATTTATTTAAATAAAATTTGATTTTTATGTTTTCCTGTTTTCCGCACAGAGGGAATAAAGGCTTGAAAAAGGGCGTAAATACTAGGTTTAATTTTGAAAATGGGTG
>JAUIFR010000304.1 GCA_030430325.1 Bacteroidia bacterium
TTCCATGGCGTTTCTAAACCTAACGCTATTGAAAATATTTCTGTTGTATTTCCCATACACAAAAATATAAATCTTTTTCTTTACCCACACAATTCAACATAGAGCCAAATTTTTTATGGAGTGGCACAAATAATGATAAATTACCTATTCGAATTGGTTATATTATTTTGGTAATTTGGAGTGAAATTCTAAATAATTAACAGATATATTGAGTATTGCTCCTAAATTACATGAAATTGCTGTAATTATTTTTAAATTATATGTTTGTATAACTTGCATTTATAAAAATTATGTACTAAAAAGAGAAAAAAATAAACAAAATGGTGTAAAAAATAGGAAATTAAATGTAAAAAAATTATATTTGTAATTATTAAATATATTTGAATTGGTTTAAAATTACCTTTTGGATTATGAAGCAGGACAAAATGAATGAAATTATAGCTATTGCAAAGCGTATTGCTAAAGTCCGTAAAGAGAATGGCTTTAGCCAAGCGGAGCTAGCGAATAAGACGGGAATCAATCGTGGTAGTGTATCAGCGATTGAGGATGGTCGTCAGAAACCACCCATTGATTTCTTAGCCCGATTTGTTAAAACGTGTAATACTACCTATGATTATATCGTTGAAGGCAAAGAAGATGAGCGTCATTCTATGGCTTTCGAAACAATGGATTCGTTGAGGGAAAAAGTGAAGATTTTGCAAGGACAGATTGATGTATTGCATGAAGTAATTCAAAACCTCACAAAGAGCCGTGTTACTGGAACTCAAAATATGGATGAGTTTAAGGACTATATTGGCAAGATGATGGTAAATCAAAATGAAATTAAGCAAGAGCAGTAGGATATTGTGATGTTGGCGTGAAACCACCCATTGATTTTTTGGCAGATATAAACGTATTGGTATTCGATCTGGGTGGTGTATTAGTAAATATTGACCCGGATCGCGTATTTGATGAAATTGATTCACATTTAGCTGGATCTATCTCCATAGATCAGCATTTAGCATTGAGGAAGCTGTTCAAAACCTATGAATTAGGTGAAATTTCATCCATTTTATTTCTTGATCAAATTAATAATATCCTTGGTGCACAGATTCCGAATTTGGAATTAACACACATTTGGAATACATTGATTTTCCAAGGGAGCGAATTGATTTACTGCATCAACTTCGCAAAGATTATACCCTTTGCCTTTTAAGTAATACCAACGAGATCCATATTCAATTTATTGATGAATTGTTGCAAAAATCGCATGGAATTCCTTCTTTAACAACACTTTTTGATGAAGTGTTTTACTCGTTTAAAATAAATATAGCGAAACCTTCGTTATCCATTTATCAAGCGGTTATGAATAAGTTTGAGCATTTTGCTGCTGCTTAATTTATATTTTTTGATGATCGCTATGATAATATAGCTGGTGCAGCAGCAGCTGGCTGGAAAACAAAACGAATCACTACCAAACAACCTGTTACCCAATTATTTCATGAATATATTTCGACATAGTACGTTCAAGTTTATATTTTTTTTAGTACTCACGATAATTACAACGACTTTAGCAGGCCTTGAATGGACAACTGGGCAATTTATACTAGATGGATGGCCTACCTGGGATCATATTAAACTAGCTTTACAATATAGTTTGCCATTTTTAGGGATATTAACAGTGCATGAGTTTGGTCATTATTTTGTGGCCCGTTACCATAAGGTAATGGTAACATTACCCTTGTATATTCCATTTTGGTTTGGTTGGATAGGGTTCCCCTCGCTGGGCACCATGGGTGCTTTCATTCGAATTAAGCAAGCCATCGATTCAAAACATAAATATTTTGATATTGGTGTAGCAGGCCCGGTTGCCGGGTTTGTGGCAGCGCTCGTTGTGCTTTATATCGGGTTTACACAGCTGCCACCTATCGAGTATATTTATGCGGTACACCCTGAATACTTACATTATGGTGCTGCATTTGAGAAATATGCCTACCAAGTAGGGGAGGCGCCTGTCATGTACTTGAACCGTAACCTCATTTTTCAATTTTTTGAACAATTTGTTGCTACTCATCCAGAGCGCCTACCAAACGTGTTTGAGATTATTCATTATCCTTGGTTATTTGCCGGGTATCTTGCTTTATTTTTTACAGCGCTTAATTTGCTACCCATTGGTCAGCTTGATGGGGGGCATATCTTGTATGGCTTAATTGGAAAAAAAGGACATGCGATTGTGTCAAGGATCATTTTTGTTGTAATGATTACCTATGGTGGTTTGGGGTTTTTCCATCCTAGCGAGATTTTAACACCAACCATGATTCCAGTATTGTTTTTAGGCTATATTTATTTCTTACATGGATTATTTAAGAAATTGACAAAACGCCCACTGGATGCCTGGATATTTGCATTGGCAACTACGGCAGTTCAGTTAGGCGTTTCCTATCTTTTCCCAACTCTACAGGGCAACTTATTATGGTTAATCATGGGCTTTTTTATCGGTCGGTTTTTGGGTATTGATCACCCCGATACAAGTAAGCATGTACCATTAAGTATAGGTCGTCAGATTATTGGCTGGGTGGCATTGTTGATTTTTGTAGGGAGTTTTACGGCGCAGCCGTTTGCGATGGTGTCGGTGTAGTGAATGAATAATTTTATATAATAATTGATTTAACATTAGTTAAATCATTAGAAAGGTTTCATTTTTTCTTTACATATTTTTTGCCACTTTTTATTCCGAAACTTTAATTAACTTTTAATGGCTAGGAATGAACTGGCAAGCTAAATTCAAATTTTATAGTAAATTTTCGCGTGCTGGTTTCAGGTGATAAAATCAGTTTGTTTAAATTAATTTGATGGAATTAATAGGACAACCGATTCACTGCAATCCTTTGAAAATAATAGAGTCCTTGTGGTAAAACTGGCACCAAAATCTTTTATCAAAATAATGCTGCAGCTCGCATGCCCATTGCGTTGTTGTATATACTTTTGATTTAGAAAATATTATCCGTAATAGGAATTTTATTTGCTAAAACTCAATTATGTATTAATTCAACAAATTCTGCAAAATTTATTGAAAAAACTAATTATTCAGGATCTTAAGCAGGCTTGTTAGGGTTTTTTTCAAGTTTCTACGATCCACAATAAAATCCAAAAAACCATGCTCTTTGAGGAATTCCGATGTTTGGAAACCTTCAGGAAGAGACTGTCTAATTGATTGTTCTATAACTCTTGGCCCTGCAAACCCTATCAAGGCTTTTGGCTCAGCTAAATTAACGTCACCTAAAGTCGCAAAACTAGCAGCGACT
>JAUIFR010000051.1 GCA_030430325.1 Bacteroidia bacterium
TCTGAGCAATGATTTCTATATCTTGACCACTCAATACGGTCGGAATAGCTTTACATTGCACAGGAGTTGGCACAATATAACCAACTTCACTTAGGGCCTGAAGTAAATTTTTTGAAAGTTTAAATTGCTCAAATGAAAGCTTTGGTCCCTGCTCCTCCATGATAATAATCACTTAACTGTAACAATTTTTCTTATTTATCGTTTAAACTAAGTAAAGGTAGGCCTATTTTAATGGAATAAAAAAATGAGTGTTGGGTTAAAACATGTTGAAGAATTATTTATTTTGGCTTTTTTAAAGCCAATTTAGTTGATTTATTACATATGTCATAAGTTGAGCACACTCCTTTTGTAGGAACTACCGTAAAAGGTAATTTTAATTACTAAATTTTTAATTAATTCTGAATATGGTGAAGAAGCATTCAAATACCAAATTATACATTAAACTTCCTCTGCTGATGGCGCTAGCTATATCAGGTGGTATCATTATTGGCGCTACCATGGTTGACACTGACCAAAAGTCAAACGAGCTGATCTCTAGCATTCTAAAATTCAAGGAGATTTTGACCTATGTGGAACGCGATTATGTGGATGAAGTTAATACTCCTGGTTTGGTCGAGGATGCAATTGGAGATATGCTTAAAAACTTAGACCCGCATTCTGTATACATCCCAGCAAAAGATTTAGAGGTAACACAGTCTCAGCTGGAGGGTGAGTTTGAGGGCATCGGAATTGAATTTAATATCATTAGAGATACCATATATGTGGTAGCAGCTCTTAGTGGTGGCCCATCCGAAAAAGTAGGACTCCAGTCCGGCGATAAGATCATAAAGGTTGACGGCGAGATAGTTGCTGGGATTGGAATCAACATTAGAGGAGTTATTGATCGACTACGTGGTAAAAAAGGCTCAGAGGTTGAAGTTGAGATCCAGCGAAGTAAAGTCAAAAAACCATTACAATTCACAATAATAAGAGACAAAATTCCACAGCATTCCGTAGATGTAAGCTATATGGTAGATGATAAAATTGGCTACATTAAAATTAGTAGGTTTGCTTCTTCTACCTATGCTGAGTTTAGAGAAGCCCTGGTGAATTTAGTTGAGCAGGGGATGGAAAAACTAATCTTAGACTTGCAGAGTAACCCTGGGGGGTATTTGGATAAAGCGGTGGGTATTGCCGATGAGTTTTTGCCTGATAACCAAATGATTGTATATACAGAGGGCAAGCAAAAAAGATATGACTCTCAATACCGGGCACACCGTAGAGGTCTGTTTGAAAGCCAACCCTTAATTATTTTGATTAATCAAGGTAGCGCATCTGCTTCAGAAATCGTATCTGGCGCACTACAGGATAATGATCGGGCGTTAGTGGTTGGAAGGCGGTCTTTTGGGAAGGGGCTTGTTCAAATTCCTATTTCGCTACAAGATAGCTCAGAGATTCGGCTTACGGTATCGAGGTACTACACCCCAAGCGGTAGGTCCATTCAAAAACCGTATGCTGTGGGAGAGGATGGGGCCTATGAACTTGAACTTTTAGAGCGATACAATCAAGGGGAGTATTTTCATAAGGATAGTGTGAAATTCGATGATTCATTAAAATACACCACATCTAAAGGCAGAGCAGTATATGGTGGGGGTGGCATTATGCCTGATATTTTTGTGCCGATCGATACTACCGAAAATTCAAATTACTTATCAAGGCTATTTGCAAGTACTGTGATAAGAGAATATACGCTAAAGTACTTTGAGAACAATAAAGATAAAATAAAGAAAATGTCACTTAAAAACTATCAAAAGCAATTTAAGGTGACTGATAACATGCTGAAGGATGTTGTTAGAATGGCAGAAGAGGCTGGTATAGATTATAATGAATCGGAATTCATGCGATCCAAAGAAATCATAAAAACAAATATTAAAGCTACTATTGCCAGAAGCATGTGGCAAAATGAAGGGTTTTTTAGGGTTATTCACGAGATTGATGACATTTATCAAACGGCATTGGAGGTATTTGATCAAGCAGAAGCCCTTGCTAAGCAGTAATTTATAAATTTTATTTAAAAATCTTCAAAATTTTCACAGCGTTTTTGTTATAGACTACGTCTTGTAAATGATTAAGAAATTACCTTGTTAGCAAGAAGAAATATTATATAAATTATAATTATTAATTACACAAATATTTGTTACATGTAAGTGAGGTAATAGTGTTAATTTAGGAGTTTGTATTATTCAATTACCTCATTTTCAATGTATTTTGCAAAATTTAATCATTATCGTACGTTTTTCGGATATGATGGAAATTTTAAGTTTACTGCGGTGTTTCTGACCATGATAAAGTTTAATAGTGGTTGGCTTTGCATATTCCTTAGAATCTTTAAAAAAAACTTTACCTGAGGGGTAATTTTTTTGAAATATTTAAAATTAATAAATGCAAACTGAGTTAGAAGAATTTGTTTTCTTACATCCTCCTAGTTATATTGGTGGCATATATCTAACTTTTTTATCCTTTGATCAAATTTAAAATATAATATGAGTACTTCTCTAGAATTCGATGAGAAACAGCAAGCCTCCCTTTCAAATAATTCGAATAAGCCCATTCAAACCAACATGCGTATTTCTACTGGAGACCAGGAAGGTACAGTTATGCAAATGATGCAACAGTTTCTGCCATGAATGGCATGGTAGGAGACCAAGAATGGAGAAACCCACCAGGATCTGATTTTTATCACTATTTTGTAACAGGAGGCGGCACAGGAACGTTGCCTGATACAGCAAGTATGAATTGTTGGGAAAGTATTATGTATGCAGCGTATATGACCGATCAAATTGATACGGTGTGGATTCAACGATTTTATGGAGCAGCAATGCCAGCTCCAAATCCAACCGCTGAAGTATGGACTTTGTTAGGTTGGCATGCAGGTTTACCTACCTTCACTTCTTCTGGAAGTGGTGCGCTTGTACCTAATGTAGGAGATTTAATTTTTTACACACCAAGTGGAGGAACGTATCCAGGTCATGTTGCATTGTATGTAGGAAATAATGAGGTAGTCAGTTTGTGGAATCAACCGAATAATGATAAATCTGTACAGCGAATTTCAATCGGAGCGCTTTCAGGTGATATTCAATTCAACACACCGCCGTGGTAGTATATAGTGAAATAATATTCTATTGTTAGTGCGGCATGAAACTATGGATTTAAATAATGAAAAATAGAAGTATCTTTTTATTGCTTGTTATTTGCTTAAATTATAATTGTAAAAATAAAAAAATGAAAACAATTGATTGTTTTGAAATTAATACATTTTCTGAGGTTTTGAATATAATAAAGAATCGAGGTGAAATCGTGTTTTTAGATACTAAAATATTGGCACAAAAGAACACAGCTGCGAAAGAAGTTATATTCGAGAATTTTACTTTGGCATTCGTTGAGAATAATCCTAATGTAGAAATTGTTATTATAGATGCTACCCATAAGATTCCAACCTATGTAGTTTCAAAAAATGATAAAAGTGTTGATTTTTCAGCGTATGAATCTCGCATGGATACAGCATTGGATACACAGCTACGAAAAGATACTTGGTGTAAACTAGTCAATAAAATCTTGGAATAATTACTTACGAAAAACTTCAAAAAATACAAATACTATAAATTTACCAACTGTTGATGTAAAGCTTACTACTTCGTCTATAACAGGAATTAATCCGCCTGGTTCCATGGGTCCACCTTTATCAATTCCATCCGGGACAAGAGTAGAAATATTACGGAATGCAGCAGCAGGAGCAAATGGAGAAATTAGAGTTGTAGATGGTCCTTTTGTTGGGCAAACATTAACAGTTAGTACGGCTGATATGGCAACATTAAATGATGAGAGAAGCTAAACAAATATAATGAGAATAGTATTGATAATATCATTGCTGATACTTAGTTGTTCAAAAAGTAATAAAAAAGGACTCATGAATACTAACAAAAATGAATTAGAAATTTTAATTGATACGACTAGTTACAATGATTTATTTTTAAGTGATGATACACTTCTTAATGAAATTTGGAATAGAGGTGAAAGTAAAGATGAATTAAAACAACTTATTAAGAGCGACAAAACTAAAGCTTATACAAAGCTAAAAGCTGCAGAAATTTTGTATCATTATAAAGTTGAAATGCCTAAATCATTTCACAAAAACTTAGCAATAGCGTATACATATTCTTTATCACATACTAGTTATGAGAAAAACGAAAATACTAGTCTCAGTGGTAATTTATGGGGACTTTTATATAATCATGATGATGCAGGAATACTTGGAAGTAGAATTTTAACTTTTGGAGAATTATCAATTCCTTATTTGGAGCGTTTATTGGAAGATAATGACCAAAGTTTTCTGTATGAAGGCAGTGAACAAGCAACTTTAGGTAGCTCATACCAATACAGAGTTAAAGACTTCGCCGCATTTTATATTTCAAAGATTAAAGATATTCCGATCACGTTTTATCAGGATTTTGAGAAAAGAGATGCTGAGATTGAGCGCTTAAAAGAAATTTTGGAAAACGAATAAACAATGAAAAGAAAGCCTGCCTGCAACCAATTGCTATGACCATCACAGCTGATAGGAGCATTATATCGCCCATCGCTGATGATCTGACATTATCAAAACAATTTATTTCATTGGACTTATTTAATTTCTTATTTTTTTATCCGTTTTAACAGTTCGGTTGTTGGGGAAGCTTACAGTTCAATCATGATTATAATTATTTCCACTTCCCAATTAACATTTCATTAACATTTATTATTTGTTCATTAACAAACGATTCGGGCTGATTCCACCATCTTTAAGTAAACAAATTTCAATATTAAATATTTAAAATGATGAAAGAATTAGTTCAAACAAACAAAAAAATTAGCGTTATCACCATGGTTTTGATAGCGTTTACTTGTTTTTCACAAAAACCGACAGCATTGCAATGGGAAACAAAAACGTACGATTTTGGAAAAATTACGAAGGGCCAGCCCGTTACTGCAACATTCAATTTTAAAAATAATGGTGATAGCCCTCTTTTAATCTCAGAAGTAAAAACAACTTGTGGATGCACGGTGGCAAGCTACCCTAAAGAAGCAATCGCACCAGGCAAAGAAGGAACGATCGTTGCTACCTACAATGCAAGTAAACCAGGTGCCTTCAATAAATCACTTAAAGTGCTGGCAAACGTTGATCAGGGTATGGTTGTGTTAAAACTAAAAGGGGAAATAAACAAATAATTTATAGCGCGATACAAACAATATTTTAACATATTCTGCACAATACATTCAAAAAATGGCAGTGGACGGTTCAATTGCAACCTGAATACTGTCATTTTTGTTAATACAGTAGTGTTTTTAAAATAAGTTACATCTTATTATATAAAATCTAATAAATAAGCACGCTAAAAGCAAAGTGAATGAAAAAAGTAAACTCATAAATTTAAACTATCTCCTTACCTACATATAAATATAATTTGTGTAATTAATAATTATAATTTAAATAATTAAAACGAATACTTATCAATACAAAGTGTTATTTCCATTGGGTATTACCTGCTAAAATCTAAGATAATTAAACAAAATAAGCAGAATTACTTCAGTAAAACTATAATTTTAAAGGCCTTCAGTAAACCAGCAAGCTGGTTTTATTCAAAATTAAGACAAATTAGATAATGTGCCTAGGCGATCAAACTTGCCTGAAACCTTATAATTAAACTTAGGAAGAAACTTTACTAAATGAATGCGCTCATATCTATTTGTTTTTTGATTGATGGAAGAGAGCAACTGGTCTACATCTTGCTCAGGCCAGCTCTTTCCTTCAATTATTAATATGACTTTTTGACCCAATGATTCATCTGGAATACTACTAATGAAGTATTGCGTTGGGGGCTTAAGAAATGCACTAATTTTTGCCTCTATCTGCTCAGGGTGAAGTTTAATTCCACCTGAATTTATCGCAAAATCAGCTCTACCAAGCCAATTAAATGTATTTGAGCTCCGTAAATCAACGATATCATTTGTTTGTATAATTTTACCTGCTGTAATTTGTGGGTGACTAACATGCAGGCAATCCCGGTGATCAACACCAATTTTAACTTCAGGTAGCGTTTGAAAATTCGCTTGCGGTGAGGTGCCGTTGAGTTGGCGCAATGCAATATGCGAGACAGTCTCACTCATCCCATAACTTTCGAATACTTGAGCATCTAATATTTTGATTTGATCTAACAGGCTTTTCGAAATAGGTGCACCACCAATCAAGATCATTTTTACAGCATTAATTTGCTTTAAACTCTCTCTTACAGACTGCCTTAATTGAAGAGGTACTAATGCTACAAAATCAATGTTTACATTTTGTGGTATATTTAAAAATGGGTTACTTGAGGGCTCCACCAATATTAAATTCCACTGATTTACGAGCGCCCTCACGAGCATCATCTTACCAGCAATATGTTGGGGCGATAGACACATTAATGCCGTAGAGTCCTCTTCAAGCTGTAACACTTCTTTCGTTAATGAAGCGCTTGCAGTCAACTGCCCACGAGTTGCTTGGATTTTTTTAGGTGGGCCAGTAGTTCCTGATGTTTGAATATCGAATACCTCTTGCCCATCTAACCAAAGCTTGAGAAATGTGATCACATCACCTAGAAATGAAGAGGCTTGCGTATCTAAACCCAGCAATTCTTCCAAAGAGAGCGCTTGATTGTCCCAATAGAAGTATTGCATCGCACAAATTTTGAGTTATAGGTGAATTACCTCACCGTATGCATCGGCTGTAGCTTCCATCACTGCCTCTGACATGGTTGGATGTGGGTGAACCGCCTTTAAGATTTCGTGACCAGTGGTCTCTAGCTTGCGTGCTGCAACCACCTCAGCGATCATCTCTGTTACGTTAGCACCGATCATGTGTGCGCCGAGCCACTCGCCATACTTGGCATCATAAATTACCTTCACAAAGCCCTCCTTTGCACCTGCTGCACTCGCCTTACCAGAGGCTGAAAATGGGAATTTACCTACTTTCACGTCATAACCTGCATCTTTAGCGGCCTGCTCTGTATACCCAACTGAGGCAATTTCCGGCTGACAATACGTACATCCTGGTATATTTTTATAATCAAGTGGCTCTGGGCTCTGGCCCGCTATTTTTTCAACACAAATAATGCCCTCCGCAGAAGCCACATGTGCCAGAGCTGGGCCATGCACGATGTCTCCAATGGCATAAATGCCAGGTACGCTCGTTTGGTAAAAATCATCTACTAGCACTTTTCCTTTATCGGTTGATACACCGAGCGCCTCCAAACCAATTCCTTCTAAGTTAGTTGCTACACCTACAGCTGAGAGTACAATATCTGCTTTAAGCTCTTCTTGTCCTTTTTTCGTTTTGACTGAAACTTTGCAGCCACGTCCCTTAGTGTCCACAGCAGTTACTTCTGCTCCAGTCATAACTTTAATACCTGTTTTCTTAAAACTCCGCTCTAATTGCTTTGAAACATCCTGATCCTCAATGGGTACTATATTCGGTAAATACTCCACAATGGTCACCTCCGTACCAATGGCATTATAAAAATAAGCAAACTCAACGCCAATAGCGCCCGAACCCACAATCACCATAGATTTTGGTTGCTTGGGTAAGGACATGGCCTCGCGATAGCCAATGATCTTTTTACCATCAATGGGAATATGCGGTAATTCTCTAGACCGCCCACCTGTGGCTAAAATGATATGCTTTGCTTGCACATCGGACACCTTTCCAGCCTCATCTTTCACCTCTACAACGCCTTTCGCTTTCAGACGTCCAAAACCATTTATCTGCTCAATTTTATTTTTTTTAAATAAAAACTGAATGCCCTTACTCATCCCCCCAGCTACATCACGACTACGCTTAATGACTTGCCCGAAATCAACATCCGCACCACTAATTTTTATACCATAATCTTGCGCATGAGTCACATAATCAAACACTTGGGCACTTTTAAGTAACGCTTTGGTCGGTATACAACCCCAGTTTAAGCAAATTCCACCTATCTCTGCCTTTTCTACAACACCCACTTTCATTCCCAATTGAGAGGCTCTAATTGCCGCTACATATCCACCTGGTCCGCTTCCAATTACTACTACATCGAATACTTTTGCCATCTGTTTCATCGTTTAATTTCCAAAGTAAAATTAAGGTAAAAGCCCGTGAAATAAAAGTTTAGTACAAAGAATTATTTTATAAAAAATTCAATGTAATTTGCTAAATTCGTTCTAATTTCCAACATTATTTAATGTATTTTGCATATTACGTTCAAATTTATTGGACGCAGACCAAGGAGTTTTTTGACCTAATAAGCCTTCAATGCCCTTAATTTCCTCTTCAAAAATTGCCCATAAAAACTGGTATTCATATGGTTTAATGGCTTTCACATTTACTGGTGAAGTAAGCAACCGCTCAAATTGCCGTAAAGTAGCTCCAGCAATCGGCCTTACCTTATTTGGCAGTTTAATTTTTGCTCTGATTTTTTGGGACCATGAGGGCAGCATGACAGATGTATATTTTGATCCCTTATTGTGATGAGCTAAATGGCTGAACTGCATGGATTCAACACCCAAAAATTCGGTGAGCCCGTCAAGATGAGTTTGTGGGCTTTTTTTAAATTCTTCAAAGATTATTATATGGACTTGGCCTTTCGAAAAATGCCTTAGAAACCTTGAAATATTGGTAAAATATAGGCTGTTACAATACAAATACTCACGTAAATCTTGCTGGTAAATGGCTTTTTGCCATGATCTAAACTCACGCCGCCGCCTTACACGCGCCCAGTAGTGGGAATAAGTTCGGTGCACAGGATTTTTTAATATAAAAACTAATTTAGTATGAGGAGCAACTTGCGCCATTCTACTAACCGCAAGCGATGAATGTGCATAGCAAACGGATGCTTCACCGATAATTTTTTCACCATTATAATGGGTAAAATGTTCCTTTTGAGCCTGCTGATGCCAATTATCCAAGTAGATTCTGGGCTCCTTTACTTGACTCATACAAATGTCAGGGTGCTGTTTGAGCAAATTATAAAGTGTAGTAGAGCCACATTTAGGTGCCCCTGCTATCACTAAATTAGGCCACATAGGTCTTATTTTACTACCTTTTTTAACTTAACGAAGTGATTTTCGAGCGCTTCATGCCATGTTTCATCCGCATCCCATGATTTACCAACATAAACATCACCTGTGTGTATGTGTTTAATATAAAATTTATAGACAAACCCCTGCGCCGGAATAGTTCGAATGATACCCTTGCCATTTTTAATTTTGGTGGTCACATAATCTTCTTCCTCAATCTCATCGTTCGGGTAATTAAGCATGGTACGTACCCCGTGACCGGTTGTAAACATATGCAGTAAAATATATTGATATCCTTGCTTTCGAATTTCCTGTTCATTACCATTAAAATCAACTAGTCCATACTCAAAGGGATATGATTTCATGATAGATTCAAGCTTTGCATTTTTACTTCCAACTTGGCTATTATAGTTTTTAAGCTC
This sequence comes from Bacteroidia bacterium, assembly GCA_030430325.1. Taxonomy (GTDB): domain Bacteria; phylum Bacteroidota; class Bacteroidia; order Cytophagales; family Cyclobacteriaceae; genus JAUIFR01. The sequence continues at coordinate 9,528 of JAUIFR010000051.1, forward strand.
CTTTTCGAGTTGACCATTTAAAAAACCACCAGGTTTACTACTAGGAATACTTACTTTTTTGAACTTTGGTACGGCTAATTTATCCAGCTTCAAATCAGCTTGAAAATCAGCGATGCGTTGCCCATCCAATATATTCTTTTCCCTAAAAAACTCTGGGCGGTCGATTACGAGCATATTGGTTCGGTTCAGGCCGCTTTTATTTACCGTGCTATACACATTTTTTAGTAATTTTTCGAGTGCTTTATGGTCTGATTTCCAAGCAGATTGCCCATCATTCATAAATGTTGGTTTACCATTATACTCCGTCATGATGATGGCATATCGTCGCTCTGGCTTGCCATTGATGATCAAATCCAAGTGACTTAAAACAATAATATTTTTAACTTTGCGCTGATTAAGTAGCGCAATAGCTTTGCGTTTAGGTTCGCTCCCAGCAACTACATTTTCTAAATTAAAGTAAATAACCGCATCGATACCAACATCTTTAAACGTTTTGTGGGCTTGACTAGCAATCGTTTTCCAATTTTCACGCTGGTCATCTTCGTTTCGCATGGGTGGCACACTAACTAATACGGCTGTTTTGCTCGATAGGAGTTCTTTGGGCAAATTAGCACCATAGTTTAAAAAACGCATACCAGACACGGCCTGATGTTGGCTATTAGCTACCTGAAAAATAAAAATGGCCACAAGACAAGTCAATGTTCGTAAAAAATGAGTCATCATATCATTAATTTTAATCTTATTTAATATTCGGATTACTAATGCTTTCGAGCCAACATGCTGGCAATTCGCCGTTTAATGCTTTTTCATAATCTTCATAATTACATGGAATTTTAGCCGGCAAGGACTCCTGCTTCCATTCACTAGGCACCTGAATCCACCATTTTTCACTCTTCTTCCCTTTAAAAAAGGTGAGTTGTGTAGACAAGTGATCTAATTGAACAACGTATTTATTAAAGTCTGCAGTATGAAAATTCTTTTCTTTTTTTCGGTTGTAGAAACCTTCTATAAAATACCAGATCATCACGGCGGCTAATTTGGCTGTTTTTTGTCGCTGATCTAAATCAAAATTCAATTCATACAGCCCCAATGAGCTCAGGTCATCATTTTGGCCCGCATACCAACATAATTGGCAAATTTCTTCACCACTTAGTCCGAAAGGCTGAGCCTTTGCATTTGCAGGTGCGGCATCCATTTTTATGGCTGTAAAATCAATGCTTAGTAGGTTTGCGCCGCGAAGTACCGCTTCAAAGTTTGACAAGCCAGATGTAATTTCACCTAATCGATGTATTTTAAAGTGTAGTCTCTTAAGCGTGTTAACCCAATTCGGATCAATTAGAAAGCTCTGATAACCCAAATGTGTATACGAAAACAAATAATTTGGCTGGTGCACCAATAATTTTCGTAAATGTGTGAGGTGGGCATCACAAATTTCATCGGAGGTTTCTAAATCGATAAATGCATCAATATGAGCTACGTGCATCATTTTCTCAAACGATTGGTAAGCAAAATATTGACCTAGACTCAAGTCATGACTTCCACCAATGTAAATGGGTAAAACATTCTCTTCCAAAAGGCGTTGCCCAACTTCACGTATTCGAAGATTCGTTTCTTCTAAGTTTACTCCAGCATTTAAATTTCCTAAATCAACAATTTTGTATGGCAGGTTACTCCCAAATAACTTGTACAACTCTTTTCGGACCTCATTGGCAGGGTGAGAGCTGGGCTTGTTCACACTATGTCCGCTGTATTCGTCCAGCCCTATCAAAGCAATATCGGCTTTTCTATAAGTGGGAAAAACATTGTAATTAATATCTATTTTAGCGCCTAGTTGGCCAATGGAGAAACTCCACATGAGCACCTCTGGTACAGGAGAAAAAAACAATGCTAGACTCATGATTAATCCAATTTTCTATGGAGCCAAACTTTTTGAAATTCAGCTTCTTGCGAAGTAATTTTTGGTTTAGGCCTTATACTTAATTGCGGTAAAGTTGAAGGAACTAACTTCACAGGAATATCTAATAGCTTACGGTCACGAGCCACAGTAACAGTAAGCTCATCACCAACTTTATAGTCTGTCTTTCTTGCATCAAGATTATGAGGGTCAATGCGAAAATGATCTATCGCTATGAGCTCATCAAATGCATATATCCCTGCTTGATAAAAAGAAGATCCTTCGTGCACATGCTTTATATAAATGGAATTATTATATAAAGTTGTATCAAACCCCCAACCAACCTCAACACCTTCATTTTGGTTAATCATTTCTAACCCCACATATCCTAAATGCTTTTGATAATCCAAAGGCTTGGTACCGTACACATAATCATTAAAAAAGGCCGGCCAGGGACTGCCTAAAATATCTTCAATGAAATGCTGAAGTTCTTGCTCTGTGATTCCTCTATTTTCTGTTTTATAAAATTGGTATAGTTTACGAAGCAAAACATCCAAGTTTCGTTTACCTTTAGACCGCTTGATGATCTCTAAATCTAATAGCATCGCTATAGCCGCACCTTTTGAATAATATGATACCGTTGCATTTTCTTTGTTTTCGTTTGGTCGATAGTGCTTGATCCAAGAATCAAAGCTTGCTTCAGCCACTGATTGCACCTCGAGCCCAGGCAACTCTACCTTTTTATTCAGTACCTCTTCTGTGCTTGTTAAATAGGTTTGCTCATCCCATAAGCCTGCTTTTATAAGCAATAATTCATCATAATAACTCGTAATTCCCTCAAAAACCCATAAAAGCTTGGTGTAAACTTCATTTTGGTAATCAAATGGCCCCAAATTTATTGGACGGATACGTTTTACAAACCATAAATGGAAATATTCATGAGATACGAGGCTGATAAATTTATTATAATTTTCTTGCGGTGCATAAGTCCAGCGGTCTACATTTAGTGTTGTTGAGTTAAAATGTTCGAGACCACCACCTCGTTTTGTCGTATTATGTATGATAAAAACAAATCGCTTGTTCGGATTTTCTCCAAAAGTAGCGGTACAGGCCTCCGCTATTTTGGTTATATCCATTTTGAGGCGTTCCACATCATAATTTCCCGCTCCAAAAATTGCTAATTCATGTTCTACACCTGTTGCTTCAAAAGTGTAAATTTGATGATTACCCATTTCAATGGGAGAATCTACCAGTTGATCGTAGTTATCAGCAATATACGAACCATTTTCTTTTGTTAACCCAGTGCTAATTTTCTTCCAATCTTTATATAGGTTGATGTTGAGTTTGCATGGCTGTTCTTTAAACTCATCAGCATACATAAAAACACTTGTTCCATTTACATAACCGTGGTCAATATCTAAATAACTTGTTCGAACAGACAATTCCTCAAAAGCGTAGACGGAGTATCTTACTTTTACCTGTTGCACACCCTTGGTTGCGACACGCCATGTATGCTTATTTATTTTATTGGCGGCTAATTCTTGATTTTGATTACCCCAAGCCTTAAATGTGATCACATTTTTAGGAAACTCCCGAATAAGGTATGAACCTGGTGCCCAAGTGGGCATATAGAGTAGTATAGAATCTTGGTTGTCCATATCAAATGCCATTTCCACTTCAAAAATATGGCTATGCGGGTTGGGCATGGAGAGTGTGTATTGCATATTTTTTTGAGCATTAATTATGGTTGAACTAAACAAGAAGAGTATGAAAATTAAGTTGAATTTTACCATCAAACTACATTTAATTTTGGTATTTGTCTAACGAATGAATTTATTGATTTTAAACATATTTTGCTAAATTTATTCAAATATTTAATTATTTTTAAATGAATTTGGCAAATTTCATTCATTTATTGCCATTTTGATTTTAAGCCCTCGCACAGTTCAAAACCATCATCTATTTGGATGAAAATATCATATTTCGCACTATCAAACCAACTTTCCAAGAGTTCGGTCTTTTTCTTATTTTGAGCAGCTGCGGCAATCTTTTGATAGTCATCCTTAAGATTAGCCTGATGGGGTTTGGTTTTGTTTTTTAGATAAAGTATGCGCACGGCTTCTTTCCCATCATTCATTTTGAAGGTCAATGGACGTGTAATGGTTCCAATTTGCATGGTATCTACGGTAAAAAATAAAACAGGATCCAACTCATCTACCGAAATATAGTTTGAGCCTGTTTCGCCTATGAAAAATCCCCCTGTTGGAGCTGTTTCAGGGTCTCCAGAAAGATCCTTTGCCGCCTTTTCAAAGCTTATACTATCTTGAAGTATCGCCGTTCTTAAACTATCTAGATACTCAATCGCCTCCTCCATATCATACTTAGAAGATTGTGGTCTAATTAAAATATGCCTGGAGCTATATTCATTCCCTCTGCGCTCAATTAACTGAATCAAATGAAATCCAAATTGCGACTCCACCGGCTCACTAATTTCACCAGGCTCGAGTGCAAGGGCTGTAGCCTCATACTCAGGAGCTAGCTCACCTCGCTTCCAAAACCCTAATTCGCCCCCTTTCGAAGCAGATCCTGGATCTTCCGAGTAAGTAGATGCTAAGTCCGCAAAACTCTCCCCATTCTCTATTCTAGTTTTGTATGAAAGGAGCCTTTCTCGTACTTTTTTCTTTTGCTTTTTACTGGTATTTGGTATATGTACAATTTGGCCCACCTGCACCTCCTTTGAAAAATAGGGCAAGCTATCTTTAGGAATACTTTTGTAAAACTGCTTAACCTCTGCTGGCGTAATTTTTGTTTCGTCAGTGATAATGCCTTGCATCTTCTGGCCCACCATTTGCTCCCAAATATTTTCCCTCAATTCTTCTTTAAACTCCTCTATGGTCTTTCCATAAAAGGCCTCGATTTTTTCTTGAGAGCCAATTTGAGCAATAAAATACTGCATTCGGCGATCAAGGTTGCTTTCAACCTCTTCATCCGTGACATACACCGAGTCAATATCTGCTTTTGCCACTAAAAGCTTATTTATAATTAGGTTTTCAAGAATCTGGCACTTTAAGTTTGTACTTGTTGAATTACCTTGACTTAAATAATCCAAATAAGCTTTATCGAGTTCAGATTTTAAGATGATATAATCATCTACTTTTACCAGAATTTTATCAATAGTTTCTCCTTTAATTTGCCCGTATGCATTCCAAGAAAAAAGCACTGACACCCCAATTAACCAACTATAAATCAACAACTTATTCATACTCATAGACCTCAAATGCCTGATTTTGTTTAGCTTGATTGAATATTTCTTTTTCCAATTTATTAGCAAGTAACACCTTACGCTTGTTAATGATGATTTGTTTGATATCTTCTTTTACAAAATTAAGTGGTGATACCTCATCACTGATTTTATACTCTTTAATTATTAGGTAATAGAAGAAATCTTCATCAGAAGTTTCATATTCCTTATGTGATTTCAAAAACCGTACTTTATCGGGAATTTCGAAAAGTGGCGTACCACGCACCAAATCTTCAAAGTTAAGCCAAACAGAGTCCTCAAAATTAAATGATTTTGCGAAACGATAACAGTATGACTTGAATTCTTCTTGGTCCTTTTTCTTTTTCGACTTTAATAATTTTTTAAATCGCTTAATTTTAGGTGCTTGCAACGGAATTTGAATGAAAATGGCCTTTACAATATTCTGTTTGAGCTGAAAGTTATCGATATTTTCTTCATAGTACTCCATAATCTCCTGCTCACTGACTTTTCGCTCCAAATTTTTGTTAATATAGTAGGCCTTGTATTCGTGGGCAATGAGAGCAAATCGATAATCTAATACTTTCCGCTCAATAGCAGACTCATCAATCGCTATGTTTTTCTTAGCTTCGGCAATAAGTAACTGCTTACGGATCCAGCTTTGTAAATATCTTTGTATCATATAGACACTGTCAACTTGCTCGGTATCTTGAATGACAATACCATCAATGTCTGTATCATAAATATACTGATCATAGACTCGTGCTAAAGGCTTTAGTTCCTTTTTGTCTTCCTGAGGCTCATCTTTACCTGTGAAATAATGGCAGGAGCAGCATACGAAGCTTATGATCAATACCAATATGTATTTTAAGTGCACCATACTCCTTATTTACGATCGTTCTTCTCCAGATAATTATATGCTTTGTCGTAAACTTCTTGATTAACTTGTACAGGGTACATTTTTTTCAGTGAAGCAATCCAATCTTGCTCCAGTTTTGTTTGATAATCTGAAATGACCACTCCCTTAATTTCATTTAATTTCTTTTGCCCAGGCGGCAGAGTCTCCTTAACATGAAACAATAAATGCAGCCCTTCAACATCTAATTGATAGACCCCACCTACACTGGCAGATGTTAAATTCCAAGGTTCAGAACCTTTTTCGATCGTTTGTGCCTCTACATTTACCGATAGAGGGTCTTTAGATTGTTTTTCTTTTATAAAATTTTTGAGCTTGGTTGTATCGCCTGCAGCTATAAGCCCTTTAATTTCAGTAATTACAGCCATATCCTCTGATTGATACAAATTACCATTATACCGTTCAAGCCATTGGTAATCATCTGCATGATCTTTATAAAACTGCTGCAGCCCCAATGTATCGGATACACCCTTTGACCACACTTTTTCGTCCATCAATTTAAATAGTAAAATACCCTCTTTATATTCATTGACGAGCATTTTATAATCATAATATTTATCCTCCAGGTGATTCTCCTCATACTCCATTACCGATTGTTCAAAATATTTATTATATAGTGATTTTAAAAACTGTGCGGCACTTATACCTTCACGTTTAAATTGACTTTTTTCAGCATATGCCAAAAAATCAGCTAAAGAATATGATTTATCGTTTATACTAAATAATTGCTGGTCATCTCCTTCCTTTTTGGTGTATTTCCACTTGCCCATTAGCAGTGTGCTATCAACTCTACTTGATGCGCTGTTAATTACCTCTTTATTTTCTACTATTTTATTTTCTTTACGAAGGCGCTCGAGAAGTATCTGCTTGTTAATACGTGATCTGGAATCTTTAGATACTTTTGATTTTAAGTTACCCTCAAGCTCTTCATAAGGCTCCAATGTCTTTTTACCATCTAACCGAATTATATGCCATCCGTAGGCACTTTTGACTGGTCTCGATATTGAACCAACTTCTTTTAGCTCAAAAGCGGCACTTTCAAAAGCAGCAGGCATCTCGCCTGTGCCAAACCAAGGTAATTTACCGCCTTTGCTAGCTGACTGCCTATCATCTGAATGCTGCTTACATAAATCATCCCAGTTCCCTCCATTATTGAGCTGATCGTAAATTGTTTGAATCTTATTTTGCGCTTTGGCTGAGTCTTCAGCCGAGATACCATCCGTTGCTCTTACCATAATATGCGAGACTTCAATTTTACCTTGATTTGGCCGCCGATCGTATACTTTTAGGATATGATAACCAAACCTGGTACGTACAGGCTTTGAAATACTGTCAACTGCCGTGTTGTAAGCTGCGTCTTCGAACTCATACACCATTTGTAATGCTGAAAAGTAACCTAAATTGCCCCCATTATTTTGCGCGGAAGGATCCTGTGAATACTTTTTAGCCAATTTTTCAAAATCTGGCTCACCTTGGGCCTCTTTTCTGATTTTGGTAATTTCGTTAAACACCTGGAGAGTATCTTCAGGTGCGGCATCAGGATCAATTCTAAGTAAAATATGGGCTGCATTTACCTCTTCTTTCATGCGCTCATAGGCTTGTTTAGCCAATTTTTCAGTTACTTCAGGCTCAGTAAGGTATGGCTTAGCCAGTTGCTTCCTATACCCTTCAAATTCCCTAATAAAGTCCTCTTCTTTATGCAATCCGCTATCGTAAGCTTGCTTTACTTTTAGTTTAAAATTAACAAATAGGTCAAAGTAATTTTTTACGCGCTCGGCTGTAATGGCTGAGTCATTGTTTATGCTGTTTTTTTGATAAACGTAAATAAACTCATCTGCACCTACTGATAAATCTCCAACCTTGAATAGCTCCTCACTTGGTACTTTTTGGTTTTGTTTAGTTGTAGCACACCCAAAGAGCATCCATGCAACTACTATAATGATAAAATGACTGTTGGTAATAATTTTATATGAATTTTTAGGCATAACCTTTCTATTTTAAATACAATTTTAGCAATTTTTTTAGAGAGTAACTATCTTCTTGGGCAACAACTTTCTTATTCTTATTCAATTTTTTAATTACTAGTCATGAGGATAAACGTGACCAGTTGAGTAAAAATGGACATTTTCACATGATTTTTTCAACGTATTTTGCATAATTTATTGAAAATATGTGTAATTTTACCGAATTTTTCTATTTAACTAGCTTTAGTAGGTTCGTTAGAGTAGGTTTGGATAGTATGTATTTTGAGCATGAATAATACTTTTTCCGATCATTTAAAAGGTCCCTTAAACTATTTTCTTGTAACAAAGGCCGCCTTTCACTTTCTGCTTTGGTCAGCCGCTCTGTGATCACTTGGAGTGGCGTATTGAGCCAGATGGTAACACCTATGGCATTCATAATCTGCATATGATTGTAAAAACAGGGCGTACCACCACCTGTAGCAATTACAAAC
>JAUIFR010000052.1 GCA_030430325.1 Bacteroidia bacterium
TATAATGAATCATGAACAATTAGCCTCCTCGTACTGGTACAACGTTGACCAGCCGTACCCACTGCACCGAATACAATCCCTGGTAATAACTTATCTACATCTGCATGTTGTGATAAAATAATGGCATTATTGCCCCCCAATTCGAGTAATGACTTCCCAAGCCTTGCAGCAACTGCTTTTCCTACTTCCTTGCCCATACGTGAAGATCCTGTTGCGGAGATGAGTGGAATACGTGTATCGGTGCTCATCCATTCCCCAACTTTATAATCTCCATTAATTATACTACTCAAGCCTTCTGGCAATTGATTCAATTTAAAAACCTTTGCAACTATTTTTTGACACATTATCGCAGTTATGGGAGTCTTTTCAGAGGGTTTCCAAACACAAACATCCCCACATACCCATGCCAACATACTATTCCAAGCCCATACCGCTACTGGAAAATTAAACGCTGAGATAATCCCAACAATACCTAAAGGATGATACTGCTCATACATACGGTGCATGCTTCTTTCTGAATGCATCGTAAGCCCATAAAGCTGCCTGGATAAACCTACTGCAAAATCACAAATATCGATCATTTCTTGCACCTCGCCCCAACCTTCTTGCAGCGACTTTCCCATTTCATAAGAAACCATCCGACCTAGCACATCTTTATACTCCCGGAGTGCATCCCCAATTTGTCGTACAATCTCACCCCTTTTTGGCGCTGGCACAAGCCGCCAAGCTATAAATGCCTCCTGTGCCTTTTGGATGACCGTTTCGTAATCCTGCTCGTTGGTAACCGATACCTGCGCAATCAAACTCCCATCTACCGGGGAATAGGAATCAATAAGATCCACTTGATTTCCAAGCCATTGGTCTCCAGTTGAGGTTCCGAGGTGTTGCCCGTCAATTTCAAATTGCTTTAAAATATGGGTTATCTCACTAGGTGCTGTTTTCACTTCCATATAGTTGTAATTTGATGGCAAAAATAGGTAATTCTATTTAATTTTCTAATTAAAAGTGATGTGAAATACCGCATGCCCCAAAAATTACACGTATTTGGCAAATTTCATTCAAAATATCAGTACAATTAACCAAATTTAGCTAATTACGTTCATTTTTTTGAAAAAGGATTTATACTTATTTACTGAACTTTTACAAACACCAGCACAACAAAATGGAGCCACCTATATAAGCAAATGCCTCCGTTAAAGCGGCACCATGATTAGGTTTTTCTTGATTAACAATTTCGTCAGTAAGCTTTTGTCCTGGCAATAAGATTTTATCCGTAAGCAACCTCACAACAGGTAAAAGGATAAGTCCAAGCACGGTACCCAGGCCAATATTCCAAAATAGATCTTCCCAGCCTGGAAAATCCCCCGTTACACCATTACGGATAAGATTTGCAATAGCTACGAGCGCCCCTGCATAACCTATTCCTACAGCGACATTATCTTTTTCAATATGCTCGTGTATATTGTAAGGTGTAATCCAATTATAAACCAAGGAAGCTACAATTAAAATGACTTGGGCAATCAGCCAAATAGCAATAGCAGTAAAGAAACCTCCACCTTCACCAACTACTGCTCCATTGATAATTAAACCAGTAGCAATATGGTTCGCTCCTTCAATGATTCCCGTACCAGCATTTTGGTCATCAATAATCTCTTTTTTCATAGAAAAAGCACCAAAAATGACTTTGTCATTGATGATAGCGGCTAGGTTCAGCAGCACTATAGCCAAGAGTCCATAGCTACCAATGTCTACCAAATCATACAAAATGCCATTTGAAGGGCCAACAATAGCACTTCCGATGACCAATAAAAGCCCTGTATAATATCCAATAATGGAGAAACTAAAAGCAAGATTATCTTTCTCCACGAGTTCATGATTCACCTTAATTCCCTTATGAAATAGCGGATAAACAAGTTTCCCAATTAAAAAAAGTACAAAGGCAATAGCTAAATATACGATCGAACTCAAAAGCTCATCCATTGTGCTGCGTATGAATAGTAATTCCATTTTAATTCAATTATTTTCCAAAACCTCCACCTCTTGATCGATAGCTTGATCGGCTATTATAGCGAGAGCTACTCCTTGACCTTCTACTACTCGAACTTCTCTTAAATCCTTGTTTTTGCTGGCGACGCTCAAAGAAATCTGGCCGGCTACTTTTTGTATGCGAACTATTCGTACCAAACATGGGTTTCGAACTCGACCCCCCATAGTATGGTTTTCTGCCTCTATAATTAGTGGTAAAATCACGATAGTCACGGCGATAAATCGAACGTGAGCCTAAATTAAACAAGGACCTCATCATGGCATATTTACCATAAAAGGACCAGAAACTTTCACCATTGCTGCCCCTTTCCCAACGTCCATATCGAGGGTTCCCTACATATCGGCCATAACCTGCTGGCTGTGCTACCTTAGAAATCTTCCCATCCTCTCCCTTTGAGGCCAACTCCATGCCCATATTATTTTCATTTTTCCAAAAGAAGTCCTCTTTTACCTCCATCCAGTCGGTATATTCTTCATAAGGCACACTATCTTTTTCCTTGATAATCTTATACTTATGCATATACGATTTCGAAAAGTTACCCTGAACATCCATATCATGTAACACAATAGAAAAAGTAGGCTCTTTGTCCATATCTCGAATGAGCACATCTATGGGCGATTTTTTAAATTCACGCCCACCACATGATACCAGTAACCCCAACAACAAAATCCAACTACAATTTAGAACTATCCTCATTTTGGTAGAATATTTGAAATTTCATATGTCTCGATATAGTGCCCCTTTGCTGCCTCAAACTCTTCCTCACCCCAGCGCTCTATATTTACAAACTCCTCTCCCTTTTCGTCTTCAAAGGTCCAACTTACAAATTTTTCCCGATTACTGCCGTCTAAATTCCTAAAATGTCCCAAACTTTCTTCGGTACGGATATATTTTTTCCCTTCAAACACAAGCTCTCTAGGTGGCTCATCGTTATCCATAATTTGATCAATTATCCCTGAAGCCAAGCTCTGAACTTTAATTTTTGTACTTATAGAGCACTCAATCTCATCATCAACCTCTACATGCAAAAAAAGTGCTTTACCTCCAGCATCTAACTTATACTCATGGGTATAATAGCCATCTCCCCAGTCATATTCATAGCATGCACTAACCTCCCAAGTTTTAAGGTCATAATCTAAAATATAGCCCTTCTTGAGGTTAGTGACATTATAATCTAGGGCATCACCTGTGCCTTCTTTGTTGCGCGCTGCTTTTGTTATATTAAATAATCTTTTGAATACCATTTTAATTTTAAATTTTGGCTAAGTTCGCCAATTTTACATCAATTTCAAGAGGTTATACGTAAATTATGACACGAAGGTTACAAAATTGACTGTGTAAATAAATATTTATAATTGAATAATGGCATAAACACATTAAAGATTCACTATTTTTGTTTGAAATACCCCCAAATCGAATTAATTTTGGATTAAAGCAACCTTATATTTGAATACTTGACAATTATGGCAGAGATAATCAGAATGCCCAAGATGAGTGACACAATGGAAGAGGGGGTCATTGCATCTTGGTTAGTAAAAGAAGGCGATAGCGTACAATCAGGTGATATACTTGCTGAAGTAGAGACAGATAAGGCAACGATGGAACTCGAGTCTTATGAGGACGGCACCATTTTATACCTTGGTGTACCCGAAAAAGGCAGTGTACCTGTAGATGGCGTACTGGCAATAATTGGGAAGAAAGGAGAGGATTATACTAGTTTACTTTCACAAGCTAAACCCACCAACGGTACAAATGGGGAATCAAACCAATCTGAGGAATCTGAAACTAAAGCAGCACCTACATTAGACACATCTGCCATACCTGCCAACTTAATCACAATGCCTAAAATGAGTGATACCATGACAGAAGGCACAGTTGTCTCATGGCTCAAAAAGGTTGGAGATCAAGTGCAATCTGGAGATATCCTCGCTGAGGTAGAAACCGATAAGGCAACAATGGAGTTAGAAGCCTATGAAGATGGTATACTACTTTATGTTGGAGTAGAAGCTGGCGGTAGCGTAGCTGTAGACGATGTACTTGCCGTAATTGGCGAAAAAGGAGCTGATTTTCAAGCACTTATTGATGCCGCTAAGAATAATACAGCCAGCCAAGTAGCTGAAGCTCCAAAAGATGAACAAACTTCATCAGCCACAACTTCAGAACCAAAGAAGACAACCCAGCAACAAACGAGCACGAGCCAAGATGGCCGAATAAAAGCCTCACCATTAGCCAAAAAAATGGCCCTAGATAAAGGATATGACCTGAGTCAAATTAAAGGAAGTGGTGACAACGGAAGGATTGTAAAAAGAGATATTGAGCAATTTACACCAGCTGCCAATCAAGGTGTTACTTCAACATCCGTTGGACAAGAAAGCTATGAGGAATTCCCTGTATCACAAATGCGTAAGACCATTGCTCGTAGGTTATCCGAATCAAAATTTACGGCACCTCATTTCTATCTAACCATGGAGATCGAAATGGATAAGGCTATGACGGCTCGAAAAAGCATGAATGAAGTTTCTCCAGTAAAAATTTCATTTAATGACCTAGTCATGAAATCTGTATCGATGGCATTAAGGCAGCACCCTAAAGTAAATGCTGGCTGGCATGGAGATCATATTCGAGTTAATCATCACATTCATATTGGTATGGCTGTGGCAGTGGATGAAGGCCTTCTTGTACCGGTGATCCGATTTACAGATACACTTAGTTTGTCTCAAATTGCTGAGCAAACCAAAGCTTTGGCCAAAAAGGCTCAAGAAAAGAAGCTGCAACCTCAGGAGTGGGAAGGCAATACCTTTACGGTTTCTAATTTAGGGATGTTTGGCATTGAGGAATTTACCGCCATTATCAATCCACCAGATGCCTGTATTTTAGCTGTTGGAGGCATTAAACCAACGGCCCTAGTTAAAAATGGCGAGTTAGTACCAGGTCATGTTATGAAAGTAACGCTTTCTTGTGACCATAGAGTGGTAGACGGGGCCATGGGAGCAGCATTTTTACAAACCTTGAAGCAACTTTTGGAAGACCCTGTACGTATATTAGTTTGATATGATCAAACACTTACTTATTAAAAATTATGCATTAATACAGCATCTGGAGATTCAGCCAGACCGGCATTTTAATGTCATCACAGGTGAGACTGGTGCTGGTAAATCGATTATTTTAGGTGCTATTGGGTTACTACTTGGCGAGCGCGCAGACCGTAAAGCCATACTCACCGAAAACGAAAAAACCATCATAGAGGGCACTTTTGAGGTACAACCGAAGCTGTCAAAGTGGTTTGAGGATCAGGAATTGGATTTTGATAACGAGTGTATCCTACGAAGAGAGTTTAGCCCATCGGGCAAATCACGGGCATTTATAAATGATACACCTGTATCATTGGATGTTATTAAGAAATTAAGCGGGCAACTTATTGATATTCACTCTCAACATGATACGTTAAATTTAGCTAGTGGGGAATTTCAACTGCAATTTGTGGATAGCATCGCTGAGCTAGAGGGTGAGCTGAAAACCTATCAAAACACCTATATTAATTTAAAAAACAACACGAAAGAACTCGAAAAACTAAAAAATGAGGCTGCTGCACTCAAAAAGGAGCAAGATTACCATCAGTTTCTGTACCAGGAGCTTGAAGAGGCTGATTTTCAGGAAGGAGAACAGGAAAAACTTGAAAGTGACCTAAAAATTGCACAACATGCCGAAGATATAAAGGCCAATTTTGCCCAAGTATTTGAGCTACTTGATGGTGGAGAAGTAAATATTAATTCCTCCCTGCACAGCTGCTTGCATCATTTAGAGAAAGTAAATGAGGTAACTACAAATTATAAAGAACTAAAAGATAGGCTTGAACAGGCTGCCATTGAACTTAAAGAGTTGGCACCAGAAATTTATCAGGCAGGCGAGCAAATTGAGTGGGATGAGCAGCAAAATTTACTTATGCAAGAACGCCTCGACATGCTTTACAAACTGCAACAGAAGCATCAGGTGCAGACCATTGGAGAGCTTATCAAAATTCAGCATGAATTAGCTGATAAATTAGCACATCACACTGAAGTAGACGGCAATATAATTAGGCTTGAGCAACAAAAAGAAGCATTACACCAACAAGCCCAAGCACTTGCAAACAAACTAAGTGATAAAAGAATCGCTGCTTTTGAGCAATTAGAACGTAAATTATTGCCATTGCTGCAATCACTTGGTATGCCCCATGCCCGAGCCAAGCTCACACGGGAGGAAATACCATTAGGCATAACTGGGACCGATGAAATCCAACTGCTATTTAGTGCCAACAAAGGCATAGACCCTGCACCCATTCGTAACGTAGCTTCAGGAGGAGAATTCTCAAGACTTATGTTTTGTTTAAAATATTTACTGGCAGGCAAAGTAACCTTGCCCACATTGATTTTTGACGAAATTGACACGGGTATTTCAGGTGAAATTGCTCAGATGATGGCCAAAAATATGAAATCCCTAGCCAAGCAACATCAGCTGATCGTTATCAGTCATTTACCACAGATAGCCGCTAAAGCGGATGCTCATTATTTAGTATATAAAGATGACACTGGGGAGGTAACCAAAAGTAACATGAAGCACCTAGAAGAAAATGATCGCCTGCTACAAATTGCAAAAATGATTACGGGGGAAGATGTATCCGATCATGCCATGGCCCATGCGAAGGAGTTGATGGAGGGGTAGATTTGAATATATTTTGCTAAATTTATTTATTAATTTTAATTTCAACAAATTTAAAAATCTTCAATTAAACATGAAAATCAGGTCTATAAATTTATCTGAGTTTTATAATTGGCGATATGGTTATTCATTTACGCTCAAAAGCAAATTTTTATTGATTGCAATATATTTCAATAAAATGGCCAAAAGTACTTTAAATAAAACTTACCACAATTACATATAATGTTTACTCTCCATAAATAGGGAATCATGAGTGATTGCTCTATTCCACCTGCGCCAAGCGGGGTGAAATGCCTAGATGGAGAGTCAATTCTTAAATATGGAGACTAAAAATAGGTTAGCGTTGCCCTATTTCTTCATAAAATGCTTTTGATAATAGGCGTTATAGCTCTTTTTCCACTCCTTAGCCGCCTTCGTGTATAATTTGGCGAGCTGTGGTTTTCTATCAGAGAGAATTCGGGCATCAGCAGTGTTAATAAGTCTTGCATCAATAAAATGATCATATAAATTAGCAATCTTTTTAAAATTTGGCTCCTTATAACTAGCCTTTGTGAAATCTTTCTCCTGCTCACTCGCTAGGAAGATCAGGTTACGGTTTTGATCCGCCCCAGGAGTTGCTAGCACCTCAATTTTATATCCTGAATGTTGAAGGGTTTTATATACAGACCTTGCTGCTGCCCCCTTCTCACCCTCCATAAAGCCATAAAAATTGATCATGATCATGCCGCCCGGGTTCATAATTTTTTTGGTATCAGCAAAGCCCTCAACGGTAATCAAATGCTCGGGTACGGCCTCACTGAGAAAAGTATCAAATATAACAATATCATACTTTTTGGACGTTGTTTTTACATAGTGTCGAGCATCATCGATTACCACATTTGTGGATCGATCCATATTAAAATATTCGTACGACACTTCAGCAATGCGCTTATCAATCTCGACCACATCGGTATCAAACCCCAAGCGATCTAATTGCTTTACGAGCGTACCTCCGCCTAGCCCCAGTAATAATACCTTTGACCCCCTCGGAAAAATCGAAGCGGCAGTAGGAAAATAATTGGCCCAACTCCAAATACTATATTTTAAATCATCTGCGACACCAACATAGGTTTGTAAGGTATTATTGACGATAAGCCCTCGGCCCATTCGAGCATCTGGGGTAATTTCATAAGAAGGGTGATCCACAACTTTTACTTGCCCTAAAATGCCCTCTGATTGGTACAATACCTTGTATTCATCGGTAAATTTATTCGTAGAGCTCAGGCTGAGAAAGGAGCTCAACAGAAGTAGCACCATGGGCGCAACCACCTTTAGATTCCGAGTTTTCAATAAGGAAATACATGGCAATAAAGCAAGTATCATGCCCGTGATAACAGCTGGATACGTTAAGCCAAAATTAGGAATGATATAAAAACCCATCAAGAATGTCATCAAAATACCGCCCAGCGTCGATATTGCATAGACATTTCCGGCATTATTTCCCGCTGCATTCACTTCACTAGTGAGCAGATTAATGATAATGGGCGATACCATCCCCATAAACATAAGTGGGGGTAACATGAATATCATTAGCGAGCAAATAGCACCCATTTCTAGCGATAGATTAATTGTAAGGCCCATAATGGCATCACTACTATAGGGCATCAAAACAAGCAACAAACCTGCCAAAATCAATATCCGGTACAATAGTCCCGCATTACCGGAATATTTCTTTGATAACCTACCTCCAATGAAATAGCCAAGCGTAAGCCCACCTAAGGTTAACGCTAAAGCAGCCGCCCAAACATAGAGTGAGGTTCCAAAATAAGGCGCCAATAACTTCGCACCGATGAGTTCACAGGCCATGACGGCCCCTCCCTCCAAAAAAGATAATAATAGAAAGTAACTTTTCTTTGAATGAATCATAGTCAGTATTGATAGAAACAAAAATGGGCGAGCTAAATAGCTCGCCCGCTTAATATATTAAATTATATCTTTTTATATCTTAGTGAACCGCAATTGGATCAGGATCATTATCTGGATCACCATTTACCGTACCGTCTGAACCTACATTACCTAATAGTAATATACCACATACATGTGGAGAAGCCATGGACGTTCCGCTTAAGGTAGCATACCCATCTCCTTTATAAGTCGATAAAATAGCTGAACCAGGCGCACAAAAATCTACTGGAGGGTTGCTGTAATTAGAAAAATATGACCATTCATCCCCTTCTGCCATAGAAGAAACCGTATAAATATTATTGCCATTAGCACTTGCTGGAGATTTAGTGTTTGCATCGGTAGATTCATTACCAGCAGCTAAAGCAAAAGGACAATTACTTGAAGCTGCAACTACGGCATCATTAAGCGCTTGAGAAAACCCTCCGCCTAAGCTCATATTCGCCGCATCACAGTCAGATCTTGAACTAACGAAATCAATACCAGCAATCACACCACTGGTAGAACCTGATCCTCTACGATCTAATACTTTTACAGGCACAACAGTCGCTCCTGCAGCCACTCCAATTACACCAATTTCATTGTCAATTGCCGCAACTGTACCAGCAACGTGTGTTCCGTGACCGCTACCGTCAAAAGTTAAGTCTGCATCTGGACCATTTCCAAAAGCATTAAATCCTCTACTTACATCTACGTTCAAGTCAGGGTGACTCGCATCTATACCAGTGTCGATGATATAGGCTACTTTACCTTCACCTGATACACCTCCGTTCACTCTTGTAATACCCCAAGGTGTAACTTGTGGATCAGATCCACCATCACCACCGCCGTCACTTGGAGGTCCTCCCATATTTACCTTAATAACCTGATCTTGCTCGATATAAGCTACACGAGTATCTTTCTTAAGTGTGTTAACTTCATCTTTTGTTAGGCCAAGAGCTACACCTCTAAGTGCTTTTACGAAGGTCTTTTCAATTAATTTTGATTCCATTTTATTGGCTTTCAAAATGGCCTGTGCATTAGCCTTCATTTCTTTTTTGGCCTCTGCAAAGTTATTAGCATTGATGGCGCTTCTTTTATTTGAAAAGCCATCTTCTTTAAAAACTACTATATATTTTCCTTCTATGGCTGTTTCAGAAGAATATTTGATCACCTGTGCATCATCTTGATTTTTATAAGAAGTTGGAGACTCTAAAAAATTATAATGTTCACAGCTAAATATAACTAGTGATACTGCCAGAACAGCAATAATTGAAAAAAATTCAAATTTTTTCATAATAAATTAATCAGATTAAACATTTAATTATAAAGATTAGGGTACTTATTGATAAAGTACAAAATTATGCCTTTTTTAGTTTAAGGCAATGGCAATGTTACCATTATGATTTCTTTTTTGCAAGAAAAATAATATTTAATTATGCTTAAACTTCATAAATATCAATAAAGTTTTGGCTTTGCCTAGATTTATGATATTAAAATGGGGTAAACCTATAATTTAGGTGATAAATTAAGAGCCCCCAACAAACTTTTATTTAGCTCTAAAATGAACATATTTTGCTAAATATATTTATTTTTTTGTTATATTTGAATATATTTTGCCCATTTTGTTCATATTTAATTAAATTTAGTCAACAAAACTTCAATAATAAAACATAATCATTAGGGTAACATTTTTATAAAGATTGTTACTAATTAAAAAAGGATAAATGAGAATGATTAAATAGAAGATTAATAAATGAAAATTAAAACCTTAATTACACTATTTGTATTCATATCAACGATTGCCATCTCGCAAGATTATTTGGATGATATTGCTATAAAATCTTGTGAATGCTTGAGCAACATTGCAGATACCTTGTCCAGTGATCAATATAATTTAGAATTAGGTCTATGTATGATTGAGGCATCATCGCCTTATGCTAAGCAATTAAAAAAAGATTATAGGATAGATTTAAATAAAATTGATAAACATGGGGGGAAATAATGCTCATGAATGAGGCTGTTAGAATTGAATATACTACACAAGAATTCTTTGATTACAGAATTGAAGAATATCGACCGTATAATATTATACAAAAGATAGAGGTGATTCGTTAGGTAAATTTTTAAATCTAATTTGAAGCTATTTTTTTAACATAATTAGCAAAATTCATTGAAATTCAATAGGGTATTTGAACATAATTTGTCAATTTCATTCAATATCTACCTAATCACCATAATACCACCTCGCTGCTCAAGCTGTCCTTTATCCGGGTCAAACTCACTTTTATAGCGAATTAGATAGGTGTATGTACCTACCGGTACCTGTCCCCCAGCTTTAGTAGTACCATCCCAGGTAAATTCCTTAGAGTTAAATTTACGGATGAGTTCTCCCCATCTATTATAGATTAGGATCTCAAATTCACCAACATATTCAGTAAATACGACGTACTCATCATTGAGACCATCACCATCAGGTGTGAAGGCCGTTGGTGCCATTACCCGCTCTGGACAATACTCTATCACATCAATAGTATCACTCAGTTCACACTGTAACAAATTCTCAACCACCACAATATACCGACCTGGCTCGGTGGTTTCAACCATGGCTTCATTACTTAAAAAGGAGCCATTTAGGGACCAAGTGTATGCATTATATTGTCCTGGTGACAAGGTCAGCACTGTATCTGGATCAAACGGACAGATGTAGGCTATCTCTGCTAGTTCGCTGGCTTGCAATGTATCACGATCTACTAACATCTCAGCAGTAGCCTCACAACCTCTCTGATCTGTCACCAATATTGACCACTCCCCTTCCTCAAAAATCTCAAGCGAAGACGTATTAAATTGCTCAGCAATCCTTCCATCTCGGTAATTATTTCCATCCAAATACCACGTGTAAAAAACATCTTCTTTATTGGTACTAGACTGTAGTGTAACCGGTTGACTCAAATCACATTGTGGCTCTAATATCAGTGTGACCAACACAGGCTCTGAATCATCAATTTCAGTTACTTCAATATCGTCGGTCTGGGTACAGCTTATCACCGTGCTATCTCTTACTAATACCGAGTACGTACCATTATCAAATACTTCAATCGACTTACCTACCATCCCGTTATTCCATTGATAAATCAAAGTATTTGATATATTATTGGTGTGCACGGCTGTTAGGATTACACCGTCTTCACATCCATCAGGGCCACTTTTTGCAACAGTAACTTCTGGTACACTAGCTACACTTACTATAACCTGAGCAGTTGAATCACACATCACTCCTCCATTATCCGTTACAACCACCGTATAAGAGTTCGTACCTGGCTGTGTTACACTTAATTGATCAGATTCAATAAAACCATTGATACCTGGACCAGACCAAGTAAAAGTTAAATCCTGATTAGTTTGGGCCTGAACCAAAGCAGAATTACAACCATCCACCGCGCTCGGCACTGTAAATTGCACTGTTTCATTAGGTGGTACTTCAATTGAAGCTGTTTCAACACACCCTGCTACTGTTACTTCAATTAAATAATCGCCCGGGGCTAAGGATTGGGAATTAAAAGAATTTCCAAATCCTGCATTTTCATCAGCAATTGCATTTGTCTGCGTATTAACAATGCGGTATGAATAAAATGGATCCACCACATTGGTGATGTTCACTGTAGCTGCTACATCTACACAGGTTGAGTCAATCGGATCAACGGTGAGGCCATGTGTAGCTCCGTTATCCTCCATAGTAAAGAAAAATGAATTACTACAACCTGAGGCATTATCAGAAGCATCTAGCCGATAAATACCACCTGGGCCAATTACAGAAGTACCCGAACCTACCTGCACATTACTGCTATTAAACCAAGATAGGTCATAATCCCCAGCAGGGTTCATCACGACAGCCAACGTACCATCTGCATTGATCGAGCAATCAGCAGCCTGCGTATTATTATTATCTTGAATGGCCACAAAATCATTTGCAATAGTGACCGACATGGAGTCTGTGGTAGAACATTGCCCATTAATGGCGTCTAAAACAGTTACGGCATAGGTAAATGTACCAGGAGTTGAAGTATCAATGGATTGAATGCGGGCTGTATTGCCCGTATTTTGCCCATTTACAGTCCAAGTAAAATCAGCCCCTCCATTGCCTGCATTTAGCTCCGCTTGATCGCCTATACATAAATTTAAATCTGGTCCTAAATCAACCTCTGGGTTAAGATCCCCAACAAATACCTCTCCCTCAGAGGTACATCCGTTTTCGTTGGTTATCGTTACCGAATATGTAAAGTTAGCTTGACCCACCGTGATAGCTTGAGTGGTCTCACCTGTACTCCATAAATAACTGACATTTGGCTGTGCCCCAGCATCCAAGGTTACAGAATCACCACAAAGTGCAATAGCTCCAGGTAAGTCAGGATCAGCCGGTGGGGCAAATATTTCTAAATCTTCGGTAAAATTAGCAAAAAACCCACAGCGATTTGATATCGTTAAATTAACAGTAAAGATTCCTGGCTCGGTAAATGTATGGGTCGGATTTTGGTCAAACGAAGTAAATACCGCTTGATTATTTGCATTTTCGATGCTCCAGGCAAATTCATCAATACTTGAGGTGGGCGTAGCAAAGAATTGCGCCTCGCTACCCACGCAGTTTCCTAATACTTGCATACCAGGTTCTCCAAATGAATTCAATGAACTTTGCACAAAATTAGGTAAGCCAAGTGTACTTGTACCTGATAAAGTCACTGAGCCATTTAATATAAATGTTGGTGAACCATCTGGATCACTAATGACACCCAGTTGGCTAGCGCCGTTCACAGCAACATAAATTTGGCCATCGGGACCTATTTGCAAGGAACCTAATTCTTGGTTAATGTCTGTAACGAGCGTCCTGGAGTCAATAATATATTGTGTATCAGTAGTATCAACCTCGTAACTATATATCTTGGAATTACCATCTGGCCCTCCGTAAAGTGAAACGAATAAGTTCTCACCCGTTGCTGAAAACTCTATCCCATAAACGGTGCCATCCAAATCCTCGAGATCAAGTTGCAAGAAATTAGTGACTTGCCCAGTGGAATCCACAAAATCAAATAGCTCAACTACATTTTCGCCCCCACTAAGTGCTACCGCTAAACGGCTACCGTCAAGTGACAGTTTCATCGTACCCTGACCGGATGCTGCACTTGAAATATCATGAACCGAACCAATATTACTCAGAATGGGCGTTGCAATACCTCCAGTATTGATGTTATAGGCACGAAAAGTATTATTACCAAATTCATGCGCTACTACCCAGCTATTGGCTGCTGTTACTCGCTCTGTGCTATTCACAAAAAGCGGTACATTTTTCCGCACAACACTACCTAGCCCTCCTCCTTCTTTAAGGTCAACGACGGAGTAATTCATCTGGAAACTATAATCTCCGTATACTTCTGATGCTGTAAAGATGTAAAACTTAGTTTCGTCTTCAGGGAACGGTACGATTAATGAAGATTGTGCGGCAGTTGGGTCACCACCAATATCGGTACCTTCATCCATGATGACGTGATTAGCATTGTAAACGGTCTGGCCATCGGTGTAAAATAATACATCACCATTTCGATCACATATTACAGCGCAGCCTTCAGGAGCATCCATGGCACCATCACTTAATGCTACGGCGGGAATCTCATTAAAATCAATCCCAGCATTCGTACCAAAATACCAAACGTTAGCTGTTTGGTTTTCTTGCCCATACACATCGACATTTACGCCATCATAACCTGGGCAATTTCCCGCATCTGTCACCACTACCCAATAATATCCTGCTTCATTTACTTCAATGGTTTGCGTTGTTTCACCAGTAGACCACTGATATGCAATGCCCGTGCCAGCATCTAATGTTAGTGTTTCATTTTCACAAATAACGGTATCAGGACCTAAATTAACAGCTAGATCATTCTGCTGAATCGTAATGATTTGCTGCACCGTATCTACCTGCCCATTGATCATGGCAGTAAGCGAAACTTGATACTGCCCCGGACTCTCATAAGTATGAATGGGGCTTTGATGATTCGAGCCATTACCGTCTCCAAAATCCCAATTATAAAACTCAGCTTGAGGGCTAAACAATGGATGAAATTCCGTGGAGTTATTTTGGCATTCGCCTGTATAATCGAAGGTGAGATTATTTGCCACCATCATAGGCAAAGCTACTTGCGGAAATTGCCGAGCAAGCATATCATTTCCGTTAAATAACCCACTGGTGTAGCCAACCGAAGATATTAAGCTATCCGGATTATTCATCACCCCTACCTCAAAAGGCCCACCATTAGTAGACTGATAAAGGTGATAAATTCGATTGTCAGGGCCCATTTGAAGCCCATAACTTCTAAAAATGGCATTATTGAGCACATTATTGAGCTGATCATCGGCTATAGAATACTGCATAACATTGGCCACTGAACCATTACCTCCATGACGTGAAATATATAATTTAGAACCATCGGCAGACCACTCTGTATCATAAATAGCTTCTGTAGCAAAATCAGCATTACCTGTACCCGCAATTTCTTGATTAAAACTCAGTGCGCCTGTTCCAATATTAAAATCTAATATTATAACATTTTTATTTTGATCTTGTGGCGCCACTGCCATACGTCCCGAAGCCATGTGAAATGAAAAATTAGCCGCTTGAAAAGGTGAAAATGACCCACTCAAATCAAAACTTTGCACATTCTCGGCCCCATTAGCAGTAACTTCATACACATGAAAAATACTGGTATTGATTTCCTGAACAACTAACCAAACTAGATCCTCAAAGCCTATAATTGCCATAGCCTCAGAGGTATTTACTATGCCCGGATCGGTAAAAGTCGTAAAATCACCAAAGGGCAAACTCGGATCAGCAGAATTACCTTGCTGTGACATATCAACTTGGCCAATACGAATTTGACCAGGGGAATTCCCAACTGCACTATTTTTAAATATAAAATAAGTAGTGCTAGAACCTGGCACCGGCACAATGGCTAAGGATTGATTGGCCGAAGGATCAGGTAACTGACCATTAATGGCTGCACCATTAGGCATAGCCTGATGCGTACGATCATATACATTGGTGCCATCCGTATAAAATAACAAATCACCTGAAGTAGGATCATTAGCTATAGCTGCTGCTTTGGTATCAAATGGGATAGCTTGCCCATCAATAAGCTCGGCGCTTTGGTCAAACTTGCTGAAGTTGATCCCCTGCTCTGAATTTCCAAAATACCACAAATAATTGGTAAACCCTTGCCCAAAGAGCGCAGGAGTTAGTAATAGGAAAGCAAAGGTATAATTGAATAATTTTTTCATCATCATCTTCTCAGGTAACAAGTTGTAAAAAACATACTAAACTACATGTTATAGACGTTTATTACATCATTTATGTTATCTATTTTATTAAAAATTTTTAAGAATTTATTGATAAATAGTGAAATTAGATACAAATTTCGATAAAATCACGTTACTTATTAAACGTAAAAATAGTAAATTTATTAACTTTATGTCCTAAAAAAAATGAGTCTATGCAAAAACTAACATCATGCTTGGGTATTATTTGCCTGCTTTCTTGCCTCTTATATTTACCAAAAGCGCATGCCCAAGATCCACAATTCTCACAATTTTATGCGGCTCCATTATACCTTAACCCCGCCTTTGCTGGCTCTACCCAACAAGCCCGAGTTGGAGCAAATTACCGAAATCAATGGTTAGGACTCTCCACTTCATTTGAGACGATTTCGGCGTATTTTGATTATTATTTTGAAGACTATAACAGTGGTGTTGGTGTAATTGCTTGGACGGATGCGCATTCATTATCTGGGCTAAGAATGACATCTGTTGGGGGGCAATATGCCTATCAATTACCAGTAACAAACGAAATTACGGTGCGAGCCGGAGCTTATGGCGCTTATGTATTTGGAGATTTTAGCTATACCAACTTGAGGTTTGCCGATCAGTTTGACGGAGATGGGTTTAATAATCCTACTAATGAATCGGGAGATCGGTCCTTAAATAATTATTTTGACTTAGGAATTGGTGGACTAGCCTATGCCAAAGATTGGTGGATAGGGTACTCAGCCATGCATTTGACACGCCCAGATCAGTCCTCGATTGGGGCATCAAGTATTTTGCCCATGAGGCATTCTGTGCATGGGGGTTATCGCTTTCATTTACCCATTGAGTCCTTTACCAAAGAGCTCGTTAAGCGAAAAAAAGAACGAAGTGTGACGCCGGCTTTTCATTATAAGCACCAGGGTGGGTTTAATCAGCTTGACTTAGGGGCTTATGCGACCCTAGAGCCCTTAACAGTGGGGGTTTGGTACCGAGGAATACCTATCAATGCGGTGGAAGGTGAGCTTAATAATGAGTCCGTAATCTTTCTGGTAGGATTTAGGTCCAGTGGAGGATTTAGTATGGGATACAGCTTTGATTATACCCTCTCCAAATTAACAATCCAAAGTGGTGGCGCACATGAGGTGTCTGTGATTTACGAATTCCCTATTCGAGACCCGCGTACACCAGCTAAAAATGTGCGGAAAATTCCTTGCCCAAGGTTTTAATATTCAATGATTTTTGCAGAATTAATTGAATTTTCAATCTAAGGTAGATTTTTTCTAAAAACCTTCCCCAAATTAATTAGTTAAAGGTATCCAATTCAATTCTTAACACAAAATTGCAAACCCACTTGGACATTCCAGCTTAGTATCTGGATTTGTACAATCATCTGTTTTAATTGGCAAGCAAAAACAAATACCTGTCTTCTTTGTACTTACGTTACACATATCAGGATTTCTTTTTGAAGTGTCTGGTATCTTTGCTCCTACCACACTCACTTTGTTTAAAACAAAACTTTTGACTTTTAGTTGACTTAATTTAAGCTTTTTACATAATAATTAAAATATTAATAACTACCCCAAATGTAATTTAATTTCAATTAAATATAACGAAAATATCTCAACAAAGGAGGAAAATAAGCAAGGAGAAGCCAAAACAAAGCCTTGCCCTGGCGCAGGTTCCCCGAACCTGTGCCTTAGAATGGATATGCTACCTTAGCTGTTACAAATAGAAGAGTCCGAAAAAAGGTTAAATTTGGACATTATGGCAAAGTATTATGAGAAAGAATTTAAATTAATGATTGTAGGATTATTAGAATCTGGTCAATC
>JAUIFR010000053.1 GCA_030430325.1 Bacteroidia bacterium
TTTATTTTTTTTACGCCCCAGTATATCTGTTCTAATTCCTCTTTATCACAACAGGCAACACAATGTACAAACTCCTTGGCAATGATCGTTTTTGTATGGGTCATCAATGAAGGTGTCTCTACTGTTCCTTCAATTATTTCATAACTATTAGGATACTCACCCATACATGTAGAATTATTTGTGTACGTTTTGCCAGCCAATTTTGTTAAAAATTTATGCGGTGCAAATAGCCGCTCATGAGTAAGGTTATTATTTATTTTATAGGCACTTTCTTTCATCGCCCACCTCACCCAAAGTATGAGTTCTGGTACCTCTGCACACCGAATTGCATGACGTTCATATTCACAAAAAAGTTTCCTTAGAAAACGATTATCCTTAGCACCTTGCCTCTTTATCGCCTTAGGCAAATAAACAATATCATTTCCTATCAGTAATTTTTTCATTTATTATTCGAATGGCTTCTTTAACAGTCAACATCTTTTCTGCAGATTCATCATCAATTTCAATATCAAAAACCTCTTCAATATCTAAAATGATATCGACCAAATGTGCTGAATTGATGTTTAAATCCTTGATAAAATCAGTTTCTTCATGCAGCTGCTCCATCACATTTTCATCATTGACATAGGGCTTGATGATTATTTTTAATTTATCATGTATATCTTTTTGTATGATCTGTTCAGTCATTGTTTAATATTTATTAATATCGATAATCAATTATTCAATTTTTATCAACAATTATCCAAAATAATAAAAATATTGAAATTTCAATTCCATTTTTTAAAAATTAGACAACAATTTACATCTCCAAATCCAAAACTAGACTTGGCTATAATCTCAAAATCAGTATGGTAAATGACCTGTTGTGGGATTTTAGCCGGATCAATTTTCTCTGCTATTTGTGGGTGAACATCTTCACAATTCAGTGAAGGATGAAAGAAATTTTTAAAAAGTTGAAGTACAAGTGCCACGCATTCAATTGAACCAGCAGCTCCCAAACAGTGTCCTATCATTGATTTAGGTGCATTTATAAATGGGAAACTGGTTCCTTCTCTATCCAATGCTTTAACCCAATTGCTTATTTCAAGAACATCTCCCATAGTGGACGTTAAGTGTCCACTAATTGCATCAATCTGACAAGAATTCACACCACTAACTTTAAGTGCATCATGAATACACCGCTGAACACCAATTGGGTTAGGGGCTGTCATAGTACCTTCATTTCTCTGTCCTCCTGAGTTAGTCGCTGCACCTATTATCTCAGCATAAATTCTAGCACCTCTACTAATGGCTGATTCAAGATTTTCTAAAACAAGAGCTCCCGCTCCTGCACCAGGCACAAAGCCACTAGCACTAGCACTCATAGGGCGTGATGCAAACTGTGGATTTCCATTCGAATTTCTATTGAGTACACGCATCGCGTCAAAACCAGCCCAAATATAAGGTCCATAACTATCACAACTACCAGCAAGCATCCGCTTTGCTTTACCATCTTTAATTCTTTCAAACGCCATGGCAATGGCTTCTGCCCCTGTGCTGCAAGCCGATGAGTTCGTCGTTACTTGATTACCAAGCCCTAAAATACCCCCTAAATAGGCGCTTGGCCCACTTGCCATTGTTTGCTCAACTATACTACTTCCCAGTCGCCTTGTCTTTCCTTCATCGACCATGTTATGAGCATATATAATCGGTTCAATTCCAGATAAACCTGTACCAAATATGGTCCCGCTGTCCCAGTCCGGGGATTCTTGTTGAAGCTTGGGTTCAAGGCCAGCATCTTTCCATGCATCCATTCCTGCAATACAACCAAACATGATCCCCGAACTTTTTAAAAACTTAAGTGTTAATGCCGAAAAATAGTTTTTAATAAGGTCGTCCTCCAATTTGGGAACACCAGCTACCTGACAGCCAAAATTCAACTCCTTAAGCTTTTCATAAAAAGCAATTCCAGTTTGCCCTTGCTTCATTGCGTGCTCAAATGCATTTAACCCAATTCCATTAGGTGCAACCACCCCCAATCCCGTAATTACCACACGATTAATCATCACTCATTTATTATTTTCAATAATCATTCCCGATAATTGCCCATCACACACAAGTTCATCCTTTATATTGTACATTTGCGTGTTGCATTTGAGCTTTTTAAACCTAAAATATTGCTTTTGGGACTTCACCACCACCCGTTCGCCAGGCAAAACTGCCTGTATAAAATTAACCTGCGAGGAGGTAAATACCATTTTTATATCTTCCTGCAATTTATTGCCAAAACCATTTATAAGATAAATTCCAAAGGCCACCAGCCCAATTTGAGCCATTACTTCTGTTAGGATCACACCGGGTGTAATCGGATTACTTGGAAAATGACCTTTATAAAAGAATTCATCTTCTTTAAAGGTATAGGCACCAATTAGTTGAGAATCATCTACAAAAATCACCTCATCAATAAAGCGAAAAGGAGGAGCTTGTGGGATAAGCATAAGTATTTTGTTGAATACCTGTTGCTGGTTGCTCATATCTATCTATTTTATTTAAACAATACGTTCACCGCCATCTACCGGAATGAGGGCTCCATTTATCCACGATGATTCATCTCTGCAAAGAAGCGAAATAACATTGGCTACATCTTCAGGTGTGGTCAACCTCTTAAACGGATTTCTTTTGATCGCCAAAGCCTTCATAAGGTCACTGCCTGGAATCATTCTTAATGAAGGTGTATCCGTAATGCCTGCCTGAACCACATTGGTTCTAATTCCAAAGGGAGCTAGTTCCAAAGCCATTGACCGCGAAATGGCCTCTATAGCCACCTTAGCCGCCGAAACAGCTGCATAACCTCTCCATGCCTTTTGGTTCCCTTCACTTGTTAAACTAATCACTCGTGCGTCTTCAGCAAAAAAATCCCCCTTAATCAGTTCATTCGCCCACTCCCATAGGCTAATCGCCATAGCATGAATAGTGAGTTGAAAATCCTCGGATAGGAGGACGCGTTCCTGTTCATCATTTTCGCTAGGTCTAATTTTTCTTAGCGACTCAAGCCCCTCTGCTACTTGATTTGTTAATAATGTTTCATTTGGTTTTTTTATGGGCAATGGAGCAAGAGGTTTAAGATTACCCCTTGATATGGAATGTAAAAATAAACGAATTGAATCCGTATTTCCTAATATTTCAGGGAGTTCATTAATTATTGCTTGACGTCCCTTTTCAGCTAATGCATTGACATTTCGAGTAACTAACTTAACTCCTGTATTTCGAATAATATCAAATTCCTTTTCAATTCCCTCCGCGGATGAACGACGATCACGGTGCACTATGAGAATATTAAAGCCTTCAATGGCCAATTTTTTTGCAGTTGCTAACCCAATTCCGCTAGATCCGCCTAAAATAAGTGCCCATAAACAAGCTCGATCATGGTAATTTTTCATCTTGTAAAGCTGATCATTTTGTTAATAATTTCAAATAAATAAGATATAGTCAAATTTAATTTGATCTTATGAAAGTTAGAAAAAAATCAGAATTTACTAAAAAATTATTCTATTTTTTTAAAATTAACATATTTATACCGTGGTATTTTAGTCGAAAGAATTCTTCGGGACTCTTCACCAAGGTTGTTTATTTGAAAGTTATTAGATTTTGCTAATTTCGATTAAAATTTAGGCTATTTATCCACATAAACCTCTATTGTGACTTTATTTATTCCATCATCTACAAATCTAAGTATACCATACTTTTGATATGGGTCATTAATATTGTCACTGTCAAATTTTATGGCTAAATAATCACCCTCTTCCATCTCAGTGGCATAATTTGAGTCAATAAAAGATTGTCCGTTTTGATATAGATCACGAATATATAATTGACCGCTTAGAATTTGTTTCAGCATTATATCAGTTAAATCTACCTTCCTAAACCTTGTATCCGATAAGGACGCTTGCAATGGGTATTGAATCTCAGAAATTCCTACTTTATTATTTGAAATAAATATATTTCCAAAATTATATTGTAAATCAAGTTTATATGCAAAATCTATATGTCGGAGTAAACTTAGCTTTACTTCATCGTTTAAATCTTTAATTTCATTATAATTATAGATGCGTCCAA
Source organism: Bacteroidia bacterium (assembly GCA_030430325.1). Lineage (GTDB taxonomy): Bacteria > Bacteroidota > Bacteroidia > Cytophagales > Cyclobacteriaceae > JAUIFR01. The sequence continues at coordinate 4,096 of JAUIFR010000053.1, forward strand.
GAGATGAGCTAAACATAAACCGATCACTTTGCCAACTTGTTTTCAAACTGTGTAATGTAAAATCATACCCAATTACTTGACTAAATTGCTGTATAGTTACCACCTCACCAATTATATTTTCTTTAACAGGAAAGTTTGAAGGCATTTTGGCTGGTTCAATAACTTGCTCCGATACATTACAAGATTCAAACAATAAAAATATCAAAAACAAATAATATATATACCTAAATTTGGGGTTATAAATATGCATTATTCAAAAATTTAAATTAATAATGCAATTATAATTAAATATATGAAAAATTCAAATATTTTACAAATAAATACAATTGCTTTAAGGTAGTGTCCAGAAAAGTGTGTCTAGGTTGAAAAAAGGTTATCAATAAATTACGAGAAATAATAATTATTAAAAGGATAATTGAAGCTAAGCAGGGCTAATCAAAATGTGTTGTAGTATCTTCAGTATTGGGCTGTTGATCTTCCTTTTCAAGCCTCGCTAGTCTTAATTTAGCTTCTTCAACAACTTGGGACAATGGGCTATGGTCAATAAGTGACTGCAAGGTGGCTTTAGCTTGAAATTTTTTATTTACTTTAGTATAATTTTCAGAAATTAATAAAAAAGACTGTCCAATCCAATATTCAAAAACAGCATACTGATTATTTAATTCGAATAAGTAGTCAAGTGACTGCTGATAGTCGCCATTTTGAAAAAAGCCTTCTGCCTTTATGTATTGTGCCTCAGCGGCATGGATGTCCTTAGCCAATTCAATGGTTTGATCAAAATAATAATTAGCTGAGTCAAATCGGGATGTTTTATAATATGATTTACCTATAAACAATCGAGCTCTACTTTCTGCATCAGCATTTACTTTGGCATTTTCAATAATTGCGTGAGCAAAATAGCTCGTCGAATCATAGTGCTCTAACTCATAGTGAGACTGCATGAGCCCATTCCATGCTTTATAAAGTTGTTTCTTACTTTTTGCCATTTGAGCCAGCATGGAGTAATAATAAACCGCTTTTTTGAAAGACTTATTTTCAAAACTAATATCAGCCAAACGTTGTCTTATTCTATAGATATTAGGATGAGATTGGTCTCTGCTTATTTCTTCATACAAAGGTAGCGCCTCACCTAACCTCCCAAGCCTATAAAAGGACTCGGCTTTATAATAATTGGCTTCTTTTAGAAGAATAGGGTTTGTATATGTTTTAATGAAATCATCGAGTCGGTTTATGGCAAGCTCGTAATCTTCATCAAAATAGATTGATTTAATATTATTAAATGCGATTTCTGCAACTGCCTGATCATTAGGATTATGAGATTTATATGCAGCTAAATAGGCATTAAATTCATTTGGTTTGCCTAGTTCTTGCAATACTTCTTGCAGCCCCAACAGGGCTGCACTAGCTACAGGCGAATCCATATATCGATTTAATATCACTTCGTAGTTTCCTTTTGCCTGATCATAGGATTTTAGATTAAAATGGGCAATTCCTAGCCTTAAGTATGCCGTAGGTAAAAAAGGGCTATTTGGTTTCTGCTTAATCAATCGCTGAAATTGCTCTATGGCCTTTGAATATGAACCTTGCTCAAATAAGACCTGAGCCTTTTGGAAAAGGGCATCATCCAAATATATAGATGACGGAAATTCATTTAAAACATTATCAAAGTTTTCAATTGCATAGTTTGTTTCACCTATTAGGTAATAAATACTACCTTTTTGAAATAGTGCATAATCTTTCTCTGCATCTTGCTCAATGGCTAAATCATAGCACTTAATAGCCTGATCAAACTTTTTTTGGACAAAATGACAATCACCCATTCTTAAATAGGCATCTACATGCTGTATTTCATTAGCCGTTACTGCATTGATATATTTTGAGAAGTAATGAAGTGACTCCGAATAGGATTTCAAATTAAAATAAGCTACGCCAAGTCCATAATGCGCTTTAGATGCTATTTCCAGATTGTTCGCAGATCGAATTACAGGTTTATAAAATAATATGGCTTCTTTATATTTTTTACCAATACTATAGGCCTCTCCTACCCAAAAATTAGCCTGAGCAGTTATATTAGGGTCTAAATTTAGGGCAATTGCATCTTTAAAATAGGGAATACTCTCTTTAAATTTAGCCTCATTAAATAGTTGACTACCCTTACCAAAGAGTAATTTTTGATGTACTTTACTAATAGCCCTATTTTTGCTAGTCAATTTATTTAAGTAATCAATTGCCAAGTCATAATCTTGAGAAACCATAAAGGCTTGACCAAGTAATTCTTGCCCCTCATTGCGATGTTGTAATTCAGTATTAAATGCAAGGTAACGCTGCATCATTTCGATACCTTGAGAGATATTATCCTTCGTTAAATATGCTTTGGCTAACAAAAAAGTAGCCTCTTGCATGATACTCAAGTCAAATTCTTGATTAGCTGCTTGTTGTAACGAAGCTATAGCATATGATTCTTGATCTTTTTGAAGATACATAATACCTAAGTAATAAGCACTTACTTGGCCCATTTGTTCTTTTTTTGAGGCAATTTTCTCAAAATGTGGTATCGCAGCATCAAATTCACCACATTTATAATAAGCAAAACCCATATTATAATGGATTTGTGGAGAAGTGACGACACGATGACGCTTAGCATTGACATCTAGTCGATCAAACTGAACACATGCAGCTTCATAGTCACCCAATTGATAATGGGAGTCCGCAATTAATAGTTTAAGTGACTCTTTTTGTTGAACTTGGTCCCGCTCAAGAGCGCTACTACCGTAGTCAATAACTTTTTGGAATGCCTTTAATTTATAATACACATTTGACTTCAAATAGGGTACAATATGTTGATAGGTAGGGCTTGCCTCTGCTCGGTCATAGGCCTCAATGGCCTTATCAAATTGTTGATTTTGAACATAAATATATCCTATGTAATAGGCGGCGGCTGGACCGAATTGCCCTTGGTTTACGCGTGCAAATTGTCGTAATGCATCCTTAAATTGCTTTTTATAAAATAGCGAATAACCCCATTTAAAATTCCACTCATTTTGCTGCTTATTAGATAATGCCTTCGAGTCAACTTTTTTATAGTAAGCAATGGCTGACTCATATTGCTTCTGTTGATACCAAAAGTTTCCCATTTGAAAAGCAGCCAATTTGGCCTTTGGGTGATCAGCATATTGGCTTAAAAAATCCTCCATTAATTGCTGACCAGAACCATGAAACAATGCCACAGCACAATACGCAATATAATATTTAGCTTCTGGGATTAAGGTGCTTGATTCCGCCGATACTTGCAAAAACTGCTTGAATGATTGCTGTGCACCAGCATAATTTTTGGCTTCGAACAATGCTTCACCTTCATTAAACAAGTTCAATGCAGCATTTTCATCAAGGGTACGTTGTGCAAATAGGGAATACCCTACGCTCCATAGAAATAAATATATAAATATTCGTTTTGTCATGTTTCCAATTAGCTAATTTGGCTACCATTCGGAACCTGATGTACGGGTGAAATCAAAGCCAATTCACCTTGATCACCATCTCCCATTAAAAGCATGCCTTCTGAATTTATACCCATAATCTTTCTAGGTGCTAAGTTGATTAAGACACAAACTTGCTTACCTATAAGATGCTTAGGATCAAAGCTTTGTGCTATCCCACTAACTATAGTTCTACGCTCTAGCCCAATATCGACAAGTAGCTTTAATAACTTTTTTGATTTAGGTACTTTTTGAGCTTGAACAATAGTGCCATTGCGTATATCCATTTTTTGAAACTCATCAAATGAAATCGGTGCCTTAGCCGGTTGTATATCGCTTTTCGTTTCTTTTTTTAAATTTTGTTCCAATTTTTCAATTTGATTATTAATTTGAACTTCTTCTATTTTTTGAAATAATAAACTAGGTGACTGCAGTTGATGCCCTGGTCTTAATAACTCCTCTGCGTATAGGTGCTTCCAATTCACCTCCTCCAAACTTAGCATTTGTTTTAATTTAATTGCCGTAAATGGTAAGAAAACATCCATTACAATACCAAGTTTAGCCACTAATTGAATGCATAGGTATAAGATTGTTTTGACCCTTTCTGGGTTCTCTTTTGCTAGTTTCCAAGGTTCTGTTTCAGCTAAATATTTATTGCCTATTCGGGCTAATTCCATGGCTAAACTAAGCGCCTCCCTAAATTTAAAGCCTTCAATTGCAGCTTCTAATCTAGATGGAAGCTCCTTTACATTGGCAATTAAAATCTCCTCTAAATCAAAGTATTTTGCTGGTACAGGAACCTTCCCAAGATAGTACTTTTGTGTTAAAACGAGGGTTCTATTTACAAAATTGCCCAAAATGCCAACTAATTCATTGTTATTTTTGGCCTGAAAATCCTTCCAAGTAAAGTCATTATCCTTATTTTCGGGCATATTTGAACACAAAACATACCTTAATACATCTTGACCGTTTGGAAAGTCCTCCAAGTATTCATGTAACCATACGGCATAATTTTTGGAAGTAGAAATCTTCCGACCTTCTAAATTTAGAAATTCATTGGCAGGTACTTGTTGGGGTAAAATATACGTGCCATTTGCTTTTAACATCGTCGGAAAAATGATACAATGAAATACAATATTATCTTTTCCCAAAAAGTGAATCAAATAAGTATCTTTATCCTTCCAATATTTCTCCCAATCATTTGGAAGGGCCTTTTTTGTGGCTGAAATATACCCAAGGGGTGCATCAAACCAAACGTACAAAACTTTTCCATCAGCACCATCAATAGGTACAGGTACCCCCCACTCTTGATCTCTAGTGACGGCCCTAGCCTTTAACCCTTGTTGTAACCATGACTTACATTGTCCATATACATTCGCTTTCCAATCCTTGTGTTCTTCCAAAATCCACTTCTCCAACCATTTTTGATAATCCTGAAGTGGCAAATACCAATGTTTTGTTTCTTTTTTTATAGGAAAGGAGCCACTTAGAGCTGATTTTGGATTAATTAGCTCAAATGGACTCAGTGTACTTCCACAATTTTCACATTGGTCTCCGTAAGCTTCTTCGTATTTACAATTCGGACAAGTGCCTGTAATATATCGATCTGCTAAAAATACTCCTTCTTGCTCATCATAAAATTGGAGGGATTGATTTTCTTCAAATATTCCCTGTTCATTTAAATCTTTAAAAAAACTAGACGAAAATTCATGATGATAAGGAGCACTCGTTCTTCCATAATAAGTAAAAGATATACCAAAATTTTGTAAGGTTTGTTGAATTTGCTTGTGATAACGATCCACAATTTCTTGCACCGGTACCCCTTCTTGGCGGGCACGAATCGTTACAGGAACGCCGTGCTCATCAGAACCACAAATAAAAATAACATCCTTTTGCTGAGCTTTTAAATAGCGTACATATATATCTGCTGGCAAATACACGCCTGCAATGTGACCAATATGAATAGGGCCGTTAGCATAAGGTAATGCTGCTGTGATGGTATATCGCTTAAAGGTACGTTTTGTTTTCATCTACCTTCATGTGTTAATGTTAAACTCATGCAAAAGTAGTGGAAATATGTGAAATTTTAAATTTAGATGTAGAATTTATGAACAATCTAAAATAAGATAAGTAACCTTTCATTTTGGCACATTTTGAAGAAAAATTATTATCACATATAGAAATTTCTTTAATTATTCAATTTTTATATCCTCTTAATGCTAAGCACATAGGTTTGGTACTTTTCTAATAGTAAAGTTTTATTGAGGATAACAATAGAAAAATAGCTTTTTTTGAATAAAATTAGCAAAATACATTCAAAATATGAACGTCATCCGTTATTATACCCAATTTACCGCCTTAATTTATACATGCTAATTTCAAAATATTTTAAATCAATTAATAAACTCCAGTTTTAACCATGGAGCTGATATAGGATTTGAGCGGTAATCCCATACGATTTAGCCCTATTTTTATCCAATCTAACCCACCATTATTTGTATAAAAACAATATTTATTTTCGCTCATCATATAAAACTCAGACCTATTTTTGATATAAAATGAGTGCAAAATATTGTTTTCAGGAAAGGCTAGCTCCACCCAATCACTACTATTCTCATATCTTATAAATAATTTTTTATGGTTAAAGGCAAAGGTATGATCTTCGTGTTGCATCACATGAACGATGGTTTCATTGGGCAAAATGGCCTGCCACGTAATTCCGGCATCTTTACTAAAATAAAGGGATTGATCTATACAAAAGATCCACTCAGTTGATGAATAGGTGTCTATGGCAGAGATTTCATTATAAAAAAATGGAAATAATATAGGATAAATTTTATCATCACACAAAAGAAAAATTTGACCTTTCCCAATCAGTAATACGGTATCTTGATCAATCAAAAATACCTTATGATAAACTGAGGGAATTTCTGAGTGGTCTTCCCAAGTGCGACCTCCGTCCCTCGTTTTTATAATTTTGGTATGCCTGTTGTTGGTAATAAGCACAACACCATAATATTGTGACACAAAATGAAAAGAAACAATTTGATAAGCTTCGTACTCAAGAATACATCGCCATGTATTGCCTTGATTTAATGTTTTATATAAGTTTTGTTTGTTTCGCTTGAACCCAGTAAAATAATCAACGAAATTAATTTGATCGTACTGATGCTTTACATAATAAGAAAACATACATCTATTTTTAGATTTCCCACTCATAGATCAATAATTACTTGAATTTCAATTGATATTTTGAAAGTGAAACATGCCAATTGTCGATCATTTTTTGTATTATTGGTACACAAAACATGCAATCTGAAAATCGACCGGTGCCATTTCCATAATTTTCTAATATTTATTAATTCAGTACATTTTATGTGGGAATTGTTACCAAGTAATTATAGTTTTTGAATAATATTGTATAATTTTTTGATAAATAAATTATATTTTTAACGATAAAATATAGAATAATTAATTATTTTTACTACATATTTTTAACTATTGCATTGTATAATTGTATTTATTTGATACCAATTAAGACAGCTCCTGAATTTTATGAAAATACACGTAGTTGGAATCTAAATGCAAACTTTGATATCCATGTAAGTGAGCTTTCGGTAAATCCACCACATAAAATATGGTTGTCTACAAAACACGATTTATTCTGGTGGGATGGCCTGCAGTTGGTTAAGCCACAAAATTTTCAGCTGGCTAGTGACATCAATGTAATTTTGGATGAACAAAACCTAGATGCCATACTAATTGGTACGGATACAGGAAAAATACTAACAGCTAAAAATCACTCTGTTGAGCTCCTAGTTGACCTTTCTAAATTTCATCCTGATATTAGAATCCTTGACTTAAAGTCTACTAAAAGTGCTTATTTTATTGGTACTAACATGGGTTTATTTTATTGGGATTCAAAGGAAGATCAACTAGTAAGAATAAGTAGGGAGCTTGTCACTCAAATAAACATGGATTCAAATTTTATTTGGACCTTAAATCAATATGCCATCTTGGGATACCGATTAGAAATAGATCAAAATAAGCAAACAAAAATAAATACACCTGTCATTACCATTCCATTTGAAAAGTTGGGTGCGTCCCCATCTCAATTTTTTATTGAATCCGACACCAGCTGGTTCCTATTTGCTCATCGACATGTGTATCAATTTAACCAAAAATCTGATCAGTTAACTAAAATAAATATTTCACCAATAAGTAAAATTATTCAATCTCAAGACCAAAGTTTATGGATAGTAACAAAAGATTCACTTATCAGAAAAGTAAAACATCGACCTCTACAAACATTTTCGTGGCCAAAGAAATCACCTGATGAAACGGTGATTTCAGTTGCTACCAATAACCTAAATCAGGTATATATTGGAACATCTACAGGCTATTTGCATCAATTTGTACCAAGTAAGTTATGGCAAAAAAAAAATAAGTTTTTGCATCATGCCAATATTACGGGCCGGTCAGGTAAATGGCTTGTACTGCAGTCTCAAAAAAAATGGTACACATTTGATATTGAAAAACAAGAAAAACTCCCACTCCATATTGATCCAGAAGCTATAAAAATTAGTGAAACACCTGGGGCAATAATCTTCAAAAGCCCGGGAAAAATACAACTATTCAATCAAAATGTGATACAAACTACACCTGTGAAGGGGCTAGACATTACCTCAGCTATCAGCAATGGTGACCAATTGACATTTGGTACAAGAAGTAAGGGGTTGTACAGCTTTAAATCTGGAAAATTAAAACCTATTGGAGTTCCTGGAAATATAGCGTATCAATTACAATCGATACAATATTTGTTTATAGATCAGAAAGAGTCACTTTGGGTTAATAGTAATTATGGGTTATATCAAGTAAAAACCAATAGTAATTGGAAAAAAATAACTGATAGTGACAAGTTATTTATTAACACACATAGTATATTAAAAGATGGTAAGGTACTTCTTGGCGCTCAGAATGGTGCGCTTTTATTAGTAAATACCGACAATAACTACAAACTTTTACCCCTAAATGGTTTTGATCAGCCGATCGGGCAATTACATGCTGATCGATTTGGTAGAGTTTGGGTTTTGTGTCCAACAGGTATTTATTTTTATGAGCCACAACAACTTAAAACCACGCAAACGAATGTGTTGAATCCCCCAAAATTATTCTACAGGTTTCAATCAAATGAAATTATTGATATTTCACAGAAAGGTGTGGCATTTAATTTGAATGATAGCTTACTAGTTATGGGTTTTAAGCAGCAACATATTAAAATTAACACCTACCAAAGACAAATTTTAGCACCAAAAGTAACATTTAATAGGATTCATGTTAATGGAGCACCTGTTCATTTTACAGATTCACTCATACTTAAGAAAGTACCCGCTACAGTTACCATTTATTTAAATGACCTAGGATATGGCTATCCCAACCCAAAAGAAATTAGATACCGAATTATAGGTAAACAGCTCGATTGGAAATACCTGCAACATCAAAATTTTATTTATTTAAATAACTGGGAATCTGGTATTTATACCATTGAAGTGGAAGAAATGAATAATCCTGCAAGTAGGTCCCAAATATATATTCAAATTATTGAAAACCAATATCAAGAAGTCATTTTTATTGGGGCAATAATATTAATTATTTTATCATTAATCATTTACTTTATTCATGGGCTTTTTGTCAAACGATTCAATATGATTATACGTGAACTAAATGAGCAAATCATTCAAGAACAGGATCAAGTTGCACATCAAAAGAAACGTATGGCCATACAACTAAAAGAACGTGAGGTGACCAAGTCCATAATTCATCAAAAAAACCAGTTAATCACTGATTCAATACTTTTTGCGCGGAAAATTCAAGAGGCACTCATGCCAGATGAAACCTTATTATCAAATTATTTTCGTGAATTTTTTATTATTCATAAGCCTAAAGACATCGTTAGCGGTGACTTTTTTTGGCATAGTAGGCAGGATGATAAAATCATTTTGGCAGCTGTTGACTGCACCGGTCATGGCGTTCCAGGCGCATTTATGTCTATTATTGGAGCCAATTTGCTCCATCAAATTATCGAAATAGAACAAATAACATCTCCAGAAAAAATTCTGACAACACTCCAACAAAAGTTAGCACAATTACTAAATGCTAATCAAGAACGTGAAAGCGTAATTGGGGGCATGGATGTATGCCTTATAACCATTGACTTAGCCCATCAAGTCCTCTATTTTGCTGGCGCTATGCGTCCCTTATATATTGTTCAAAATGAGAATATTATTGAACTAAAAGGAGATCGAATAGCCATTGAAACAAATCAAAATTTGATTTCTAGATTTACTGTACATCAAGTCAATATCGAGCCGAACATGATGGTATACCTTACTTCTGATGGTTTTGCTGATCAGTTTGGGGGTGAGCAAAATAAGAAATATATGGTAAAAAGGCTCCGAGCACAACTTACTAAGATTGGTTCCTGGGATAGCAAGGCGCAAAAGCAACACTTATTGGATGAATTCAATCATTGGAAAGGTGATGCCAAGCAATTGGATGATATTTTACTTGTGGGCATTAAAATTTGATATTATTTCAAACTAAGAATTTACTTCCACTGGAAGGTGAGCTTGTTCCATTTTAGATTTAACTAATTGACTATCAGTATTTTTAATTTTTGATTTACTAAACTTAGTAAATAAACTTTTGATTCTTAGTTTTATTACGCCCCAGAATGCTTCCTTAAAAATTCGAGGGGACATTTTTGATTCACCATGTGTTCTATCAGTAAAAATAATCGGCACCTCAATGAGGTTAAACCCATGTTTCCAGGCTCTGAACTTCATCTCAATCTGGAAGGCATACCCTATAAAACGTATCGAATCCAATCCAATAGTCCTGATAACATCGGCTTTATAGCATTTAAATCCTGCAGTAGCATCTTTTATGGGCATACCAGTAATAAAACGAACATAAGCACTTGCAAAATAAGACATCAGAACACGACTCATAGGCCAATTTATCACGTTCACCCCATTAATATATCTAGAGCCAATAGCTAGGTCTGCCCCACCCTGTGTGCAAGCTTGGTAGAGCCTTACCAAATCATTCGGATTATGTGAAAAATCAGCATCCATTTCAAACAAATAAGTATAATTACGCGCCAACGCATATCGGAATCCATGGATATAGGCTGTACCTAAACCAGCCTTTTCGTTTCGCTGTTCCAAATACAAACGGTCAGGGAATTCATTCATTAAATCTCGAACAATATCGCCCGTTCCATCTGGTGATTGGTCATCCACAACAAGCAAATCAAAATCAATGGACAAACTCATGATCGCTCTAACCAAACGCTCAATATTTTCACGCTCATTATATGTTGGTACTATAACTAATCCGTTGGTCACAACTTTATGCTCATTTTATATTATTCTTAATTATACGAAAATGAAATAAAAAAGTTTTGAAAATAAGTAAAAAATACAGTAATCAATGGTGAATAAAGGCTTCACTGATCAAATATACGAAAATACGCCAAATATTTCAATATATTTAGCAAAAATTATTCATATAAATTACCTTCCAACGTAACTTATTTAGATAAAAAGTATAATATCATCAGATTTATTCGTTGATTCCTAATAAAGTTATTGGTATTTTTGCATTCAAATAAATTTTTATCTTCTATGATAGACACTGTTGTAAAATACAAAGTAAAGGACATTTCCCTAGCAGAATGGGGACGTAAAGAAATTAATTTGGCTGAGGCAGAAATGCCCGGGCTAATGGCGCTAAGAAAGGAATTTGGTGATCAAAAACCCTTAAAAGGTGCTCGAATAGCAGGTTGCTTGCACATGACCGTGCAAACTGCAGTACTGATTGAAACATTGGTGGAATTAGGCGCTGAAGTAACTTGGTCTTCATGTAATATTTTCTCTACACAAGATCATGCTGCTGCTGCAATTGCCAAAGCTGGTATTCCTGTATATGCTTGGAAAGGGCTTAGCGAAGAAGAATTCTGGTGGTGCATTGAGCAAACCTTATTCTTTGGTGAAGATCGCAAGCCACTTAATATGATCTTGGATGATGGGGGTGATTTAACCAATGTCGTATTGGATAAGTACCCAGAGCTTGTCGCTAATATTAAAGGGATCAGCGAAGAGACTACTACTGGTGTACATCGCCTTTATGACCGGGCTAAAAATGGAAAATTACCATTACCTGTTATCAATGTAAATGACTCGGTGACCAAATCAAAATTTGATAATAAGTATGGGTGCCGTGAGTCACTTGTAGATGCCATTCGTAGAGCTACCGACCTGATGATTGCAGGTAAAGTAGCTGTAGTAGCAGGCTATGGCGATGTGGGTAAAGGATCCGCTCAGTCACTTAGAGGTGCCGGTGCACGTGTAATTGTGACCGAAATTGATCCAATTTGCGCACTGCAAGCTGCTATGGAGGGTTTTGAGGTGAAAAAGATGGATGATGCCGTGGAGGAAGCCAATATTGTGGTAACTGCAACAGGTAACAAGGATATTATCAGCGGTCGTCATTTCCAAAAAATGAAAGATAAGACCGTTGTTTGTAATATTGGGCATTTCGATAACGAAATCGATATGGATTGGCTCAATTCAAACTATGGTAACACTAAAGATAATATCAAACCGCAAGTTGATTTGTACCATGTGGATGGAAATGACATCATCGTACTTGCAGAAGGTAGGTTAGTAAACTTAGGCTGTGCAACAGGTCACCCATCCTTTGTGATGTCCAACTCATTTACCAACCAGGTGCTAGCACAGATTGAGTTATGGAAGAACCATGCCCAGTATGAAAATGATGTGTATATGCTACCTAAGCATTTAGATGAAAAGGTGGCAGCACTGCATTTGGCAAAAATTGGGGTAGAATTAGATGTACTCTCTGAAGATCAAGCTAATTATATTGGCGTAAAGGTGCAGGGACCTTTTAAACCCGATTATTATCGATACTAAGTAGAAATATTAACAATAATTAGCTCCTCCTAATTGTATTTTGAGGAGCTTTATTTTTTATTATATAAAATATGAGTGCTACCCTACTTTGTATACATCCCGAAAACCCCGAGCAGCGTAAAATTGATACGGTGGTAAAGACCCTTAAAAAAGGTGGAATTATCATCTACCCCACCGATAGTGTCTATGGTATAGCCTGTGATTTATTTCAGAGCAAGGCCATTGAGAAACTTGCACGTATCAAAGGAATAAAAAAAGATAAGGGCAAGTTCTCCATTGTTTGCCGGGACATTAGTCAGATTGCTGAATATGTAAAAAGCCTCGACAATGCCCAGTTTAAATTACTTAAGAAAAGCCTGCCTGGTCCATATACTTATATTTTGGCTGCCAACTCCAAAGTACCTAAAATATTAAACACCAAAAAGAAAACCATTGGGGTACGAATCCCTAACCACCCAATTCCATTGTCCATCATTGAGCAACTAGGCAACCCCATTATTACCACTTCACTAAAGGATGAAGACGAAATCATTGAATATACCACAGACCCAAGCCTTATCCATGAAGATTATCACAAGTTAGTTGATATAGTAATCGATGGAGGTTATGGGCATAATGTAGCTACTACTGTAATCGATTATTCCGAGCACGAGCCGGTGTTGATTAGGGAGGGATTGGGTGAATTAATTGTTTAGTATTATCTACGAGCAATATTTTTTCAATATATTTTGCTAAAATCATTGATTTTAAGATTATATTTAGCTTAGTTCGAGATTAAATTTGGGTTAGACTACTGAGGCGGAAACCGAAGGTACCGCCGTAGATCTTGGCGGCCGCACTACGGGCGGGTCTACTGAAAGCACCCGGCCTGGACGATGCAAAGCATTGACCAGGCAACCCCCAAATAAAAAATATAACATTTAAGGCATAAAGAGCCAAAAATCAGGATTATTAGGTGAAAAGCATAGCAGCGCTATGGTTTGAAGCAATTTATGGCTGTAATAGAATCTCTATTGCTTATTTTGGGATTATTCTATCTATTATGCCTAAAAAGCAGAGGAATACGATAACGCATTATTCATCGCCTATGCCATTATATAATTAAAAATATACAAATAAGTAGATAATCAAGCAGTATATTACCCACCAAATTAATTAGTGGCATTGAAAAACTTATCAAAAAAAAATTTGGAATAGGTATTCTTATGGCTGATTTCGATATA
>JAUIFR010000054.1 GCA_030430325.1 Bacteroidia bacterium
AGTCAACGCGTTAATCGTAATCAAACCCAATGAAGGCGAACAATCAATTACAACAAACTCATAGTCATTTCGAATTTCTTTGAGTGCAGCTTGCATCTTTTCTTCGCGATGCTCTAGATTAACCATCTCAACCTCAGCACCAACCAAATCAATATGAGATGGCAACAAATACAAATATTCAATAGGTGAACTCACTACAATATCCTTAGGATTTACTCCATCTACCATGCATTCGTAGATACTTTCCTCCATTTCTCGTGGATCATGACCTAGTCCTGATGTAGCATTTGCTTGAGGATCAGCATCAACCAACAAAGTTTTATACTCCAGTGCTGCTAAACTAGCTGCTAGATTTATTGCCGTTGTGGTTTTACCAACTCCCCCTTTTTGATTAGCAATCGCTATAGTTTTACCCATTCTTACTTTTTTGCAATGACAAAAATTGACTTTTTGGACGCTGCCCTTTTTTCTAGTGGCAATTTAGTTAAAATAATCACACTTTATACTCAACTTGATTTGTTTTTGAAGAAAATTAAGTGAATATTTAGCATTGATTTTATTTTTATCAAGAAAAAAGTTCAATTAAAAAAATTTTTATGATGATGTGGAGACTATTTTGTATTTCACTAGTTGCCTTAATTGCGGCATCATGCGGAGGAAACAAACAACAAAACAATGGAGATACTGCAGATTTAAGTGGTAAAAAAGTTTTTCGATATAATATGGCTGAGGGGCAAAGCTCTCTAGATCCTGCTTTTGCTAGAAATCAAGCCAATATCTGGGCATCTACACAGCTTTATAATGGTTTGTTTGAACTTAGTAAGGAGTTACATACGGTACCTTGTTTAGTTGACTCTTGGGAAATCACTGAAGATGGATTGGAGTACACGTTTAAACTAAAAAAAGGTGTATTTTTTCACGATAGTGAGGCATTTACAGATGGTAAGGGCAGAGAAGTAAAAGCAGCTGATTTTGTGTATAGCTTTAAGAGAATATTAGATCCAAATATTGCTAGTACGGGAGCATGGGTATTTAATGATAAAGTAAAAAGATCGGGTGATGGTGAAGTCGATGATGATTGGGTAACTGCACCTGAAGATTATACTTTAGTTGTAAAACTTGAGCGTCCATTTGCTCCATTCTTGGAAATTTTAACCATGCCATACGCTTTTGTGATACCGCAAGAGGCAGTTGATAAGTATGGCAAGGATTTTAGGATTCATCCTGTAGGAACCGGTCCATTTAAATTTAAGTCATGGGATGAGGGCAATAGTTTAATTTTACTTAAGAATGAGAATTATTGGCGCAAAGATGAAAGTGGTAATCAACTACCATATTTAGATGCGGTACAAGTATCATTTATTAATGATAAAAACACCGAGCTATTAACCTTTCAACAAGGTAAGCTTGACTTTGCATCTGGAATACTTGCTCGTTCGGCGGATGCCATCTTAAAGAAAGACGGATCGTTAAAGGAAGAATATGTAGGTAAATTTAAGGTTGAAAAAGTAGACTATATGAACACCGAGTATATCGGTCTATTATTGGATAAAGACCTAACTCCAGCTGATCATCCTTTCCACAACAAAAAATTTAGACAGGCACTAAGCTGGGCTATTAATAGAGAAGAAATGGTATCTTACCTATTAAATAATGTAGGTACACCTGGTCACTCGGGTATGATCCCACCAGCCATGTCAGCCTTTGATGATAACGAAGTAGTTGGCTACTCATACGATGTCAAAAAAGCAGAAGAATTATTAAAAGAAGCTGGTTATCCTGAAGGAAAAGGGCTTCCTGAACTCAAAATATATACTACCGCACAGTCTAAGCCATTTGTAGAATACCTACAAAAGCAATGGGAGGCCATTGGTGTTAAAATTGAAATTGAGATTAACCAAGTCCCGACGCATCAGGAATTAGTTGATAACTCAAAGGTGAATTTCTTTAGAGGAAGCTGGTTGGGTGATTACCCAGATGCTGAAAACTATCTAGCATTATTTTATAGCAAAAATTTCTCACCTGCTGGCCCTAATAAGACCCACTTTGTGAATGAGAAATTTGACAGCCTTTATAATGCAGCTATTTTAGAAACAGATGGATTTGCTCGATTTGATATTTATTTGGAAATGGATAAGTTGATTGTGGATGAGGCACCTGTAATTGTACTTTTCTATGACGAAGTAATCAGATTAATTCAAAATAATGTGGTTGGGCTTGAGCCCAACCAGATGAATATATTAAACCTTGAACGTGTTGACTTCACTCAAAGTGAGGCATCAGCAAGCTTAGAAGGTTAATAAAGGTACTACTCCCATATAATTATGGCTGCCCTTGGTTGGTGGCCATTTTTTTTGAATGAAATTTGCAAATTTCATTCAAAATTCGATTAATTTATTAAAACAATAGGTATATGACATCAATCACAGCAACATTAAAAACCAAAGATTTTAGAACCGAAATAACCTGTCGACAACACCAGCTTATTGCTGATGAACCAGAATCACTCGGTGGGAGTGACATGGGGCCTACTCCTACAGAATTGCTTTGTAGCGCCCTCGCTAGCTGCACAGCTATTACGCTAAAAATGTACTTAAATCGAAAAGAATGGGCTGTAGGATCAATCCATGTGGATGTTTCATACGATAAACAAGCTCAATTTACTCGAGCTATTGCCATAAAGGGCCAGCTTAGTGATCAGCAGACAGAAAGAATACTTAAAATTGCGAATGCTTGCCCAGTTCATAAAATTTTAGAATCAGCCAACACAATTAATACTTCAATTAAACCAGATTAAGCGCTAACTGTTTCGATCAGCTCCACCAATGTGTCAAAAATGGCATCAATTTCGCCTACACCATTTACGGATTCAAATTTACCTTGTTTTTCGTAATGATTGGCTACAGGTAAGGTTTTGTCTTCGTATTCTTGAATGCGTGTTTGAATTTTGGCCTCATCCTGATCATCTACCCGCCCGGATGTTTTACCTCGTTCCAATATACGCTGCTTCAATACCTCATGCGAAACTTCCAATGCCAACATTTTCCGAATAGGTGCATCACGTTTTGCAAGCAGTTGATCAAGGGCCTCTGCCTGGGCTACGGTACGCGGAAATCCATCAAAAATAATCCCTGTTTTATCCTTAGCATTTTCTATTTCTTCATCCACCATCTGAATCGTAACCTCATCAGGTACCAGAACACCATCATCCATATACTTTTGGGCAAGTTTGCCTAGCTCGGTATTTTCTTTTTTATGCTTTCTAAATAGATCCCCTGTCGAGATATGAAGTAGGTTAAAATGATTTACCAATTTCTCGCTTTGCGTACCTTTACCAGCTCCTGGAGGCCCAAATAGAATGATATTAAGCATATATTACTTGTTTTTATATTTTTAAATATATGAAATTAAGGGGATTTATACCAGCTCCACCACCGAGGTAGTTGATTTTTTGTAATGAACATCTCTTGCATTTAGGTAATCCATTACAAATTGTAAATTGGCACCATCCTCCCCAACATACTCAGGTGGGCATATTCCCACACGGTTGAATTGACCCGACAATACTAGTTCAGCTACTGCCGTACATGTGTATCCGGTTGTTCGAGCCATAGAGATCGTATCCGTATGCGCATCATACGTATCGTACAAGTCATAAGTATATTTTTGCTGCTCTGTCGTAATTTCAATTCGCATTACGGTAAAGTCTCCTTCTCCTGGTTTTAGTTTCCACTTTGGAAATAACAGTTTTGCTGTTACATCTATGGGCCTAATTTGCTGCCCATTCACATCAATGGCATCATACGAAAAGAAACCACTTTCCCTCAATACCTTAAGGTATTCTATACAGCCAGGAAATCTCAACGTTTTCTCAATCATATTTGGAATGTCCATCGTCTTGATCAGAGACCTTAAGCCATCGGAATTCCATGCCTCCAATGTGCCAGCTTGATCAAAATGGACAAGTTCAGCATCAGAAAGTGCCTCTCGAACCACAACTTGGCCATGTTGCACGTACCTCGCAGGCCTAATATACTCTTCGATCACATCGATTGGTGAAAATACAGCTTTGTACTCATAGGGCCACTCACGCACAAGCGGTAACCCTCCAACCATACACTTAAAGTCCGTGATTTTCTCTTGGGCATTATGATAACCCAGTATTAAATTACCCATACCAGGTGCCACACCACAGTCAACTACAATACAAACACCATGGTCCTTAGCCAATTGATCTAACCCAAAAGGATCTTCAGGAAAAAAGGAGATGTCCACCATGTTTTTACCGGCTTTTATAACGGCTTTGGCCACTTCAAACCCCATAAAGCCAGGCACAGCACCAATCACTAAGTCAAACGGACGCACGAGTTCGCTCACTTGATTGTAGTCCGATAAATCTACAGCGTGTGTATTGATATTTGGCGCTTTATTTTTCAGTGTGCTTAATGCTTCACTACTTAAATCTACCGCCGTTACATCATGATTTTTGCCTAAATCTATGGCCATAGCACCGCCTACCAGCCCGGCACCTAGCACGATAATCTTCTTTTTTTCCATACCTGTCTTTTGTTTAAAGGGCTCCAAAATTAGCAAGAAACTCCTGGATTAAAAAGTTGGTACGAATACTTTTGTAGGAAATAAAATTTATCCTAACTTGCAGGGCTTTTTACGCCAAAGTAATCTAGTATCAGCGCAAGTGGTGGAACTGGTAGACACGCTATCTTGAGGGGGTAGTGCTCTTACGGGCGTGGGGGTTCAAATCCCCCCTTGCGCACTTTTCATTTTAAAGTTCCGAACAAATTTCTTATTAAATTCAACATATTCTGCAAAATACATGCAAATTATAATTAATTTTGAACTATTTTTGCATAATTCATTCAAATTTTTAAGCTTCAAGCTGTTTAATTTTTAATCCCAGCTCATCCAATTGTTTGGCATCCACCGCTGATGGTGCATCGATCATCACATCACGACCTGCATTATTTTTAGGGAATGCAATATAATCTCGGATAGACTCAGTACCTCCAAACAACGCACACAAGCGATCAAACCCAAAGGCAATCCCTCCATGCGGCGGCGCACCATATTTAAAGGCATCCATCAAGAAACCAAATTGGTCTTTGGCCTCAGCATCACTAAAACCAAGTGCTTTGAATATTTCATGTTGCATGGCTGCGCCATATCGTAGGCATTGGCATAATGCTCATGGAGTGGTTTATCAGATCCAGGCGCCCAATCTTTTGGAGAAGTAAACGGATGATGCATTGCCTGATAGCGTTGCTCATCTTCTAGCCATTCTAGTAGTGGAAAGTCCGTCACCCAAAGCGGTGCAAATACATTCGGATCTCTTAGTTCAAGCCGATCACCCATTTCTAACCTTAATATACCTAGCGCGGTTTGTGTAGCTCTTTTTGGGCCAGAAAGAAGTAGCAGTAAATCTCCTTGCTTTGCATTTGCTTTTTGAGCAAATTTTTCAAAATCTGCCTGATCATAAAACTTGTCGACTGAAGATTTGACTGAGCCATCTTCGTTATACTTTATATAAACAAGTCCTTTAGCTCCAACTTGTGGTTTTTTAGCAAAATCAGTGAGTTTGTCCAGCACTTTTCGAGAGTAACTTGCTCCACCAGTCACACAAATACCCCCGACCCATTCTGCTTGGTCAAATACATTAAAATCCTTACCCTTCACTTCAGTTGTTAAATCAACAAAGGGCATGCCAAAGCGGATATCGGGCTTGTCTGAGCCATAAGTATCCATGGCATCATCATAACTCATAGTCGGGAATTCACCTAGCGTGATATTTTTCACAGTCCTAAAAAGATGCCGGATCAGCCCCTCAAACATCAGTTGCACATCTTTTTGGGTGACAAAGCTCATTTCACAGTCTATTTGTGTGAATTCAGGCTGGCGGTCAGCACGAAGGTCCTCATCACGGAAGCACTTCACGATCTGGTAGTATTTATCAAATCCACTCACCATGAGCAGCTGTTTAAAGGTCTGTGGAGACTGTGGCAATGCGTAAAACTGCCCTGCGTTCATACGAGATGGCACCACAAA
This sequence comes from Bacteroidia bacterium, assembly GCA_030430325.1. Taxonomy (GTDB): domain Bacteria; phylum Bacteroidota; class Bacteroidia; order Cytophagales; family Cyclobacteriaceae; genus JAUIFR01. Next base: position 6,061 of record JAUIFR010000054.1, read on the forward strand.
ATCACGGGCCCCTTCGGGCGTCGATTTAATAAGAACGGGTGTCTCAATTTCGCAGAATTGTTGACCATCCAGAAATTGCCGAGTCTGCTGCAAAAGCTTATGCCGAAGCATGATGTTCTGCTGCATGGGGCCGCGCCTCAGATCTAAATACCGGTATTTCATTCGTAGTTCTTCCCCACCGTCTGTATCATCCTCAATGAGGAATGGCGGTAACGTAGCCTCATTAATAATTTTTAACTTATCTAAACTAATCTCAATTTCTCCAGTCGGTATTTTAGGGTTTTTAGATAAACGCTCAATCACTTCCCCTTCAATCTGAACCACAAATTCACGCCCAAGAGAGCGCACCTGCTCCAATAGCGCCTCACTGGTCTTGCCTTCTTCCAAAATGGCTTGCGTAATTCCATAGCGATCCCTCAAGATCAACCATAAAATGCTTCCTTTATCTCGAATGCCTTGTACCCATCCGCATAGTTTTGCTCTTTTACCAGCATCACTAAGTCTTAACTCTCCACAGGTATGTGTTCTATACATATTTCTATTGTTTTGCTCAATTCAATCGGAAAGATAAAAGATGGGCAGCGATTTTGAATGAATTAGGCACAATTTTATTTTTATTTTGAACATAATTTGCTAAATTTGTTCATATTTTGATTCAAATTCATTATTTTTTGGCCCAAAAACAAAAATTTGATGCTAACAAGGATTGTAACCATGCACTTTAAGCAAGAACATTTAGAGGCGTTTTTTCAACTTTTTAAGGAAGTAAAGCCAAAAATTGAGGCCTCAAATGGATGCCAAAGCGTTACGCTATTTCAAGATATGAAGAACGAATCTACCGTTATCACATATAGCATTTGGAATGATGAAGCTGCTCTTGAAGCCTATCGTCAATCCGGTTTATTTCTTGGTACATGGGCTAAAACCAAAGTTTTGTTTTCAGATAAGCCAAGTGCGATCTCACTTAGAAAAGTTACTTGATTAAGCCTCTTCAGTTACCGCTTCATTTTCATGCCTTAAGTTATCAATGATGAAGTTTTGACGGTCGCTGGTGTTTTTACCCATATAGAATCGAAGCAAATTTTTAATGCTTGTTTCTTTTTGCAAAATTACGGGCTCAAGCCGGATATGCTCCCCGATAAAATTACCAAACTCATCAGGTGATATTTCACCCAGCCCCTTAAACCTGGTAATTTCTGGCTTACTGCCTAATGCATCAATAGCTTGTTGCTTTTCTTGATCGCTGTAACAGTACCGCGTTTCTTTTTTGTTTCGAACCCTAAATAGCGGCGTTTCCAATATATAAATATGGCCAGCCCGCACGATATCTGGGAAAAACTCTAAGAAAAACGTTAATAATAAGAGGCGAATATGCATGCCATCTACATCCGCATCCGTTGCGATAATGATCTTGCTATACCGTAAATTCTCTATTCCATCTTCTATATTTAGGGCATGCTGCAGGAGGTTAAACTCCTCATTTTCATATACGATTTTCTTTGATAACCCAAAACTGTTGAGGGGCTTACCGCGCAGGCTAAATACAGCCTGCGTTTCAACATCTCTCGACTTAGTAATGGAGCCACTTGCTGAGTCACCCTCCGTAATGAAGATCATGCTCTCTAAGCCCTTTTCATTCTTTTTATCTGATAAGTGAAATCTACAGTCTCTAAGCTTTTTATTATGTAAATTCGCTTTTTTGGCGCGTTCATTAGCTAGCTTTTTTATACCAGCAATTTCCTTACGTTCCCTTTCAGATTGCAGTATCCGCTTAAGCATTGCCTCTGCTACTGCATTATTTTTATGAAGGAAATCATCTAGGTGTTTTCGAACAAATTCGCCCACAAAGCTTCGCATGGTTGGGCCATCTGGGGCTACTTGGAGGGAGCCTAGCTTTGTCTTGGTTTGAGACTCAAATACAGGCTCTTGTACTCGCACAGCAAGCGAAGCCACAATGCTCGCTCGAATATCGGCTGCATCAAAATCTTTTTTATAAAACTCACGAATGGTCTTTACGAGCGCCTCTCGGAGTGCTGCTAAATGCGTTCCACCCTGGGTAGTGTGCTGACCGTTAACAAACGTATAGTATTCTTCACCATATTGGTTGGCATGAGTCATTGCGAGCTCAATATCTTCTCCCTTTAGGTGAACAATCGGGTAACGGATGTTTTCCGGGTCCGTTTTACGCGTAAGTAGGTCCAAAAGGCCATTTTGAGAATGGTATCGCTTGCCATTAAAGTAAATGCTCAGACCTGCGTTAAGAAATGCGTAGTTCCAAATTTGATTCTCTAAATAATCAGGAATAAACTTAAAATTGACAAATACGCTTGGATCCGGCTCAAACACCACCAAAGTACCATTTGGTGCATCCGTAGACTCGAGCTTCTTATCCAAAACCAATTCACCTTGCTCAAACTCTGCAACTTTCGTTTTATTTTCTCTAAAGGATTGCACTCTAAAAAAACTTGATAAGGCATTTACCGCTTTGGTACCAACACCATTTAAACCTACAGACTTTTGAAAAGCCCCTGAGTCATATTTACCACCCGTATTAATTTTGGATACGCAGTCCACCACTTTACCAAGGGGTATACCTCTGCCAAAATCACGAATGGTCACTCTATGGTCAGAAATTTGCACATCGATACGCTTACCAAAACCCATCATATGCTCATCAATGGCATTATCAAGCACCTCTTTTACAAGCACATAAATGCCGTCGTCTTGAGCAGCTCCGTTGCCTAATTTACCAATGTACATCCCTGGCCTTAGGCGTATATGCTCCCGCCAATCCAGCGATTTTATACTGTCTTCCGTATAATTAGTGGAAGTAGAATCCATAAATGAAGTCGTTAAGTGTTTTAGAAATCGGTACTCTTAGAACTCAAATTTACTTATTTTTCTGAATCATAACAATACCGGAGAATATCAGCCATACTAAAAACAGTACGCAAGGTACAAGTAGTAGCGAGAAGTAGTTAGATACATCATATAGGTTCGGCCCATTTAATACACCAATTAAGATGACCGAAACAGCGAAAAACAAGTTCAATACAAATATTAGCCCGTAGACTACTGCACCCATTTTGTCTGAATAACTTTGGTGCCAACTTTTGTGATTGCGCACATATAAGATTACCCCAAACCAATTAAGCAAAATATTAGACATGATAAATAGCCCCAAAATGATATAAAAGAAGTTTTGACGGCTCACCATAGTTACTTGCCCACTGGCCAGTAGCAGCTCAAACTTTTGTTTATCAATCGTATAGGCATACACATACAGTAGCAACGCCAAAAATACCACAATAGATATCAACCAAAGAAGCTTTACAAATTTCCTCATGCAGAATTTTAATACTAATTTTATACCAAGTTACGGTAATTATGGGTAAAATTAAGCGTAGAAATTTAAAAAATTACACAATTGTTGAATCTTAGATATTTTAGCGCCACATTTTTAATCTTGGCAATGCTTGCTTCATGCAGCCAAAATAAACTTGTAGATGAATTTGCTGACTGGCGAAACGACACTACCGCTTGCAAAATAGATCGAGCAAAATTTAATGAACACGTCACATTAAATAAGGACCAACTCATTGGCCTGAACCAACAAGAATTATTAAGTATCCTCGGGCAACCTGATAAAAAGGAACTCATAGATAAAGGCCTTTCATTTTTAATTTATGATATTAAAGGTGGTAAAAAATGCCAAACCACTCATGCTTCCGAAAAGCTCTATATTAGGATAGGAGCCCTAGGAATGGTCCGAGAATTGCAAATTAGGATAGAAATTGATTGAATTTTGCTAATTTTGTTTAGAATCTGGATATTTACTTTGGCAAACCAATCTTTTTAAGCATCTCATTTGCCTTTTTTAACTTTTCTGGAAAGAGCACTTTATCGTTAAAAAAATCTAAAGACCGATCAATTACTACAATAGGTTTTTTATTAGAGTTTAAATCATTAGTTCCAATACAAGCAAACATACTTCGATATAAATTTAGGTTATTGGATAATTTTTCATCTCATAGGACTCAACAAGGGTTATTAACAAATCCAACTCATCACCTTCTGGTGTATCTTTATTTGCATCCCAAAGCTTCTCTATTCTACTAATAGCATACTTATAATCGTGCTCTGTTTTAATTGTCTGTATATCCATAACAAAATTTTGGGCCATTTTAATCAAATTTAGCAAAATATATTCAAAATCTACTCCGTCATCCCCTCAACCTGGTCTTTATTATTCATAATTTCAGATTGCAGTCGGATGGATTCGTCATGGATGGCCTGATAAAGTTTTTGTAAAAAAAGTGCATTGAGCTCAAGGTCTTCTCCCCACTCTGATCGCGTTTTAAATATTTCATCCCAACGCTCTACTTGGAAGATGGAAACTTGATTTTCCTTTTTATATTCACCTAAAGTACGGACTAAGTGCATGCGTTCCCCAATAGCTTCTACAATGCGCTTATCCAGCTCGTCGATTTGGGTTCGGATCGCTTCTTGCTTTGAATTATACCAAATATTGGATGATTTGGAGCGTGTCATTCGCCATTTTTGCATCATTTCTTTGAGCATCATGGGCGTAATTTGCTGGGCAGCATCGCTTAAGGCCTTCTCCGGATCAGGATGCACCTCGATCATTAGGCCATCATAATTAAGCAATAGAGCTGCTTGAGCTATATCAAACACCTTGCTGCGATCACCACTGATGTGGCTTGGGTCACAAATCAATGGTAACTCTGGAAACAACCGCTTGAGCTCAATAGGTATTTGCCAAGTCGGTGGGTTTCTATATTCTGATTTGGCATAGGTAGAAAATCCCCTATGAATGGCCGCAACCTTATCAATTCCTGCACCATGTATACGCTCAATTGCCCCTACCCATAAACTTAAATCTGGATTAATGGGATTTTTTACAAATACGGGCACATCCACACCTCTCAAACTTTCTGCAATCTCCTGCATAGTAAACGGGTTTGCACTCGATCGAGCTCCAATCCAAAGAGCACCTATGCCATACTTTAACGCCTCCTCCACATGCTGCGTGCTAGCCACTTCCACCACAAAATTTACATTGAGCTCATTTTTAACCCGCTGTATCCAACCCAGTGCTTCTTTTCCCATACCTTCAAAACCGCCAGGCCGTGTTCGAGGTTTCCACACGCCTGCCCGAATCAGCGGCACCGACAACTCACTTAACTGCTCACAAACAGAATATAACTGCTCGTAAGATTCAGCACTGCAAGGCCCACCTATTATAAATGGGTTTATTTCAGAAGAATTCCAATGCTGATTTAAGTCAAATGGCATAGTTTTAATATAGCGTTTTAATTATTTTAACGTTTGGCTAGTCTATTTGGTTTCAAAATTACATAAAATTCGACCAAAATACGGATAAAACTTGATTTATACACACACAATTGTTATTTCCAGTCATTTCGTTTTCATTATTTCTTTTTTTACTGTTAATTTGTAAATTAATTAAAGCAATCAGCAGTTCAGTAAAACAGGAATATGATGAAATTTATAGTATCTTCATCTGCGCTTTTAAAGCGTCTTTCACAGGTGAGTGGTGTCATTGCTACGAACCCTATGGTACCCATTCTCGAAAACTTTCTTTTTGAGATCATTGACGGAGAGCTTAAAATTACAGCCTCTGACCTTCATATTTCGATGAGTACATCCATTGATGTGGAGTCTAAAGAAAACGGAAACATCGCTGTACCTGCCAAAATTTTGTTGGATACCCTCAAAAATTTACCAGAGCAGCCTGTTACATTTAGTATTGATGAAAATACTTTTGGCATAGAGATTAGTGCTGATGCCGGAAAATACAAGCTGTCTGGAGAGAGTGCCGCTGATTTCCCTAAGCTGCCTGTCATTGACAATGAGGAGTCAATTAATATGTCTTCAGATATATTGGCAACAGCCATATCTAATACACTAATCGCGGTTAGCAATGATGATATTCGACCAGCCATGACAGGTGTTTATGTCAAATTTACAGGTGAACATACACTATTTGTCTCAACTGATGGGCACCGCCTCGTAAAATATGTACGGGAGGATATTCAAGTAGATACCGAAAGCTCAATAATCATTCCAAAAAAGGCCCTTCAATTATTAAAAAGTAGTCTACCAAGCGAAAATAGCAACGTAATTGTAAACTATAACACAGCACACGTACATTTTAGTTTTGGAAGTATTTCGCTGATTTGCCGATTAATCGATGAGCGTTTCCCTGATTATTCTAATGTTATACCACAGGATAATACGAATAAAGTGGGCATTTCACGTGAGGCACTATTAAGTTCATTGAAGCGTAGTGCGATTTACGCCAATAAAACCACGCATCAGGTTAGGTTTCAAATTATAGGCAGTGAGATTCAAATCTCTGCTGAGGATATTGACTTCTCCAATGAAGCCGTTGAGCAATTACAATGTGAGCACGATGGTAGCGATATCGAAATTGGCTTTAATGCGCGGTTTTTAATCGAAATGTTAAATAACATTACATCAGATAATATTACACTAACACTTTCTGAACCAAATCGTGCCGGATTAATTTATCCTCAAGACTTGGGAGAGTCAGAAGATTTATTGCTACTAGTAATGCCTGTCATGTTAAGCAACCCAGTAGCTGCTACACCCAATTAAAGATAATTTATATTAAAATAGTACATAAAAGATTCGCATTGTTGAAACTTATTTTGTGTACTTTCGTTTATAAGATTAGAACTATATTTTAATATTATGAAAGCAATTGAAATCACAGACAATAATTTTGAAGAAATTGTAACGGGAGACAAGCCAGTATTGGTTGATTTCTGGGCAGAATGGTGCGGACCTTGTAAGATGATCGGGCCCATCGTTGAAGAGCTTGCCGGAGATTATGACCAAAAGGCCGTTGTTGGTAAAGTAGATGTTGATGCCAACCCGACTATTTCTGCTAAATTTGGAATTCGGAGTATCCCAACTTTACTGTTTTTTAAGAATGGTGAGGTAGTGGACAAACACGTTGGGCATACGGATAAAAAAGTACTTGCAAGCAAACTAGATGCACAGTTGTAGTAACCTACAATAAATGCTATGATATTAATAAAATTAGCGTTTTTGGAGCTTAAATGACCGTAATGATGATAAAAACATACCATTTTTGCCTAAGGACGCTTTTTTTATATGGTATAGTTATCCTAAGTGTTGGTTGTAGCACAGTAAATCAAAAAAAGGAAAGTGATCGTATCATCGATGTAGATGATAGGGCTATACAGGAGATTGTTGCCGAGAATGCAATGGTCGTATCAGCCCACCCTATTGCCTCTGAAATTGGTCTTCAAATCATAAAAAATGGCGGAAACGCCATTGATGCAGCTATTGCAACACATTTTGCGTTGGCCGTAGCTTATCCAAGTGCTGGTAACCTCGGTGGTGGTGGCTTCATGGTGCTTCGATTACAAAATGGCAAGACGGATGCCTTGGATTTTAGAGAAGTAGCTCCAAAAGCAGCTGACCGTGATATGTACTTAGATAAAAATGGGGAAGTTAAAGAAGGTAAAAGTCTTTATGGGCACCTTGCAGCTGGCGTACCTGGCTCAGTCGATGGCATGATCAAGGCCCATGAGCGATATGGGTCTATCCCATTACCAAAGCTGATTCAGCCAGCAATCGATTTGGCCAAAAAAGGAGTGCTATTGACCAAAAAAGAAGCTGAAAAACTTAACAAACATCGTGAAAACTTCATAAAATATAGCTCCAGCCCGCCAAAGGACTTTATTAGGAAGAAGTGGAAAGCTGGGGACACCCTCTTTCAGGCAGACTTAGCACATACCTTAGAGCAAATTAAGGAAAGAGGACGAGCAGGTTTTTATGAGGGAGAAATTGCAGCAAAAATAGTCGATGAGATGAACCAAGGTGGTGGGCTGATCTCGTTTGAGGACCTTAAAAACTACCAGGCGCAATGGCGGAAACCACTCATTGGAAGCTACAAAAATCATAAAGTAATTACCATGCCGCCTCCATCAAGTGGAGGGTTGGCGCTGCTACAGATGCTCAAAATGATTGAGGACTTCCCGGTTCAGCAATGGGGATGGCAAAATAAGAAGACGGTGCACCTCATGGTGGAAATTGAGAAAAGAGTCTATGCTGATCGAGCCAAATATTTAGGGGATCCTGATTTTTTTGATGTGCCTGTCAATCAGTTATTGGATGAGATTTACCTGATTGATCGCATAGCTGGATTTGATAAAAACAAGATTACAGCTTCTGCCACAATTGGTGCTGGGCTGGAGGCACCTGTTGAAAGTGAAGAAACAACGCATTTCTCAATCGTGGATACACAAGGCAATGCCGTGGCCATTACAACTACGCTCAATCGTGAAATGGGCAGTAAAGTGGTAGTAAACGGAGCTGGCTTCTTGCTCAATAACGAAATGGATGATTTTAGTATCAAACCTGGGCATCCGAATTCTTATGGATTGATTGGAGGCAAAGCCAATGCCATTGAACCTCAAAAACGCATGCTCAGCTCGATGACGCCCACTATATTGGAAAAAAATGGAGAGCTATTTATGGTAGTAGGTACGCCAGGTGGCTCTACGATCATCACATCTGTATTCCAAACCATACTCAATGTAGTAGAATATGGTCAAACCATGCAGCAGGCCGTGAGCCTACCGAGGTTCCATCATCAATGGTTACCTGATACGATTTATACCGAGCAAATTGGCTTTGATAAAAAGACACACAATCATCTGTTGAAGATGGGCTACATCATTAAAAAACGCTCACCTATCGGCAAAGTTGATGCGATCTTACGACGTGAAGATGGCAAACTTGAAGCCGGTGCAGATCCCCGTGGGGATGATGCAGCGGCGTTTTATTAAGTAATTTTCAATGTATTTTGCAGAATTTGTTTATTTTATGGGTTTTGAAACCTTTTTTGCCTTAATCTCCAACTAATTACACCAAAAATCAGAAGAACACCAATCGCTAAGACGATCCATAATAATTGATTCGGTGAGGTAACTGATTTGGTACTACCAGTAGCCACAAATTGCCCCCAGAAATACGGGTGTGATTTGAGCACATCAGCTTGCTTAAGATACGCTAATTTTGCACTTCGAAGGGCACTTGCTTTATCCTCTCCTTTTGCCAAAAATTTATAAAAATGCTGCATGATTTCTGCCGTGGTTCGATCATTTGCATTCCAAAGGCTCATTACAACACTTGGGCAACCGGCATAGGTAAAGCCTCTGGCCAAATTTAACACCCCCTCACCTTGTATCGCTTGACCATAACCTGTGTTGCATGCACTAAGCACAGCAAGCTCTGCATTTAAAGATAAATTATAAAGCTCAAAGGTATGGAGGGCAGCATCGTCAAGTGAATCCTGCGATTGAGTAAAGTAAATTCTAGAATACATCGGATCTTGATCATTCGCATTGGCATGCGTAGCTATATGTAAAATTTTATATTTAGATGCTTCTTTCTTAAAATTCATCTCAGTAGCAAACTCATCCGTTACCACCTTGCTATTAAAGTACTTTTTTATGCCTTCAAGCTCTTTTTTGGCCCATTCTAGAGGCACTAGGCTACCTCTCACTGTATCAACTTGCGTTTCAGCCGATCGGTCTGAATTTTTGTTACTATTGTTAGGAACAAACTCGGGTGCAAAAGCCAATAAACCCTCTCCATTCCTTACGCTATGCTGGTTTTTTAGCCAAAGCGTGTTCGAATTGGCATAACTTATTGTATAATTATAAATAAGGTAATCAAGTTTATCATACTGTAGCAGCTTTGGAGGTGCATTTACAAGTAAAACCTCAAATGGCACAAGTGCAATTGCTCCGTCTGGAATTACAATGAGCTGATCTCCAGGGTTCAGAACCCTCTCCAATGGTTGAACAAGCACCTTGTAAAGTGACTGTGCGCTTGAAGTATACTCACGCCAATTTGCTTCAGGATCAGTAATAAAACTAGAGGAGCTAATACTTGCCCTTAGCTGATTTATATTTTTAGTAAAGTCAGCTCTTTTATCGTTTGTCACAACCTCAAAAGCATTGTTTGATACCACAAAAGCAATAATTCGGTCCTTTCCTTCTATATAGGTGATGATCTTTTGATTTGTCGCTAGTGATTTTTGGAGCTTTTCTAAGTTTATAGCAGGTGAGGCATACTTGAGTTGATAATATTTTGGAAATTTTTGCTCTAATTCAGTGAGTAAATTGCCATAATCACGCTTTAGAATATAAAGTGTGTCTTTGTATCGTTCTAACTGACTCTTTTTTTCTTCCGTTTGCTCTCCCTTTGCTAGGCGATTAACTTGAGATTTAAACAAAGCAATATCTTGCCTGAGCTGCTCTTCATATGCTGCTATCGTGTCAGGTAGGTCTCCATATTTTCTGGCTTCAACTTGCTTCAGCTCACTATGTAGCACCGCAGCCTTACTCTTTTCACCCATTTCAAACGCTAGCATTAAATACTGATTATCCCCTGTAATATTGTAAAGATCCACCGAGTTCTCGACTGCTCCGCGGAACACATCACCCGTGATTTTAGCAAGCTCAAGTTTGCTAGCTTCTGATTGAAAGCTAAACCTTAACGAATCCGTAAGCTTAATTGCCTGCTGGTAGGTCTCCAAGCCCAATTTTAGGTAATTTAAATCCTTAGACTGCTTGTGATAATAATCTGAAACAATTTGAGCCTTTGTCAGCAAGGCATATAAAAATGGATCCCCCAACTTGTACTTTGTGATCGGCGGATTCACCTTAATATCTTCGTTATCAAAATCAATTGCTGATGTAATGACTGCTTGCTGTATGCAATAAAAGGCACTATCGTAATTATCAGCTGATTGATAAACTTGCGCCAACTGCTGATAAAGCCTGGATTGATATACTCCAAATATTTCCGTTCGCTTCTCAATTTTAATGGCATGCAGGTAGTTGTTAATCGAAGCGCGTGATTGGTTAAGCTGATGATAATACTTGCCAAATGCTTCGTAGACACGGGCAGTGAAGGGATGCGAAGTATACTTTTTCGCAACTTCATGCGCTAAATTATAATAGTAAAATGAGCTATCTGGTTTTTTTAAATAACCAAAAGTATCTCCAATGTACAAATACTTTCTTGTGATATTTAATGGAAGTTTTTTATACAACTTATAGTCTATTTCATAGCTTTTTTTATAATGCATTATTGCTTCAGTGTAGTTTTGGGTCTTAAGTCTATTATAACCTAAATTACTATAAATTAAGGCCGTATTACTATTAATGCTGCCGTATTGGTTTATTTGCAACCGTAAAGCCTTATTTAACAATAAAAAACCCTTTTCATAGTCAGCAATCTCACTAAAAGTAGCACCCATATCCATCAATGCGTAAATCATTTGTGTTTTATTCTTTCTGTTATTAAAAGCTGAAGATTCAAGTGCTTTCTGACTAAATTTTAAAGAAGTTTCATAGTCATCTAGGCAAAAATGATAATGGCTCAAATAATTAAAATATCTAGCTCGGTCTATATCAACCAAGTACTTTAATGCATTTTTAAAACATTGATTAGGTTCAACAAAATTATTGTTACGAATATGTGTTAGTGCAATTTCCAAGTATGACCTCATTACTAGAGAGCTATCAATTTGTTCCTGTGAGATTAATATTTGGATACAATTCTCAAAATAAGAAATAGCCTTTTTAATATT
>JAUIFR010000305.1 GCA_030430325.1 Bacteroidia bacterium
ACCTCGAATATCTAAATCCCTCATGGCTACCTGAAAGCCATCACCAAGTCCAGAGTATTCTTCCAGTACTTTAAGACGTTGTCGAGCGTCTGAGGTCAAGCCCTGCAATGTCGGGGTTAATAAATAACAAAAGGCCTTCTTATTCGACCGACCTACCCTACCACGCATTTGATGTAGATCTGAAAGCCCAAACATATGAGCTTGGTTGATGATCATCGTATTGGCATTGGGAATATCCAAGCCAGACTCAACAATATTGGTAGAAACTAGTACATCATATTGCCCATTTATAAAATCAAGCATAATACGCTCAAGTTGAGCACCATCCATCTTGCCATAGGCCGTAGCAATCTTAATATCAGGCAGTAACCGCTGTAGCATACCGGATATTTCTTTAATATTCTGAATGCGGTTATGGATAAAAAATACTTGCCCACCCCGATTCACTTCATAAGAAACGGCCTTAAATATAACTTGCTCATTAAACACTTGTAGCACCGTCTCGACGGGCTGCCTATTAGGTGGTGGTGTGCTAATAATGCTTAAATCACGTGCTCCCATGAGTGAAAATTGTAAGGTTCGAGGTATAGGCGTGGCCGTTAACGTCAATACATCCACATTTACCTTAAACTCCTTGAGCTTTTCCTTAATTTTCACTCCAAATTTTTGCTCTTCATCGATGATGAGCAGGCCAAGGTCTTTAAACCTAACATCTTTGTTGACAATACGATGTGTCCCGATGAGTAGATCGATCTTGCCCTCAGCAACTTGGCTTAGTGTTTCTTTAATTTCCTTAGTTGATTTAAACCGATTGATATAAGCAATTTTTACTGGGAAATCGGTCAAACGATCGCTAAATGTATTAAAATGCTGCATTGCCAAGATTGTGGTAGGTACCAGCATGGCCACCTGCTTACCCCCGACTATGGCCTTAAAAGCTGCCCGAATGGCCAGCTCCGTTTTACCAAATCCCACGTCCCCACAAACGAGCCTGTCCATAGGAAATTGCTCCTCCATATCCTTTTTTATAGCCTGATTGGCTTTACCTTGGTCGGGCGTATCCTGATAGATAAAGGAAGATTCCAGTTCGGCTTGCAAATAGCTATCCGGTGGGCACATAAACCCATGAGCAGCCTTACGTTTCGCATAAAGCGCAATTAAGTCATCAGCTATATCTTGAATTTTACGTTTTACTTTTTTCTTTTTGTTTTCCCATTCAGGGGAACCTAATTTGCTGATTTGAGGAGGATCTGTCTCTTTTCCACTATATTTTGCGATTTTATGCAAACTATGGATATTGAGGTATAGTAAATCATTATCCCGGTAAACCAACCGAATATATTCTTGCATATTCCCATTGTTTTCTTTGCGCTCCATACCAGCAAACCGCCCTATGCCATGATCGATATGCACCACATAATCGCCTGGGTAAAGTTTACGAAGTTCATTAAGGGATAGAGACTTCTTGCTTCGTGCGGCAGTAGGTTGCTCGAATTTATGATAGCGTTCAAATAGCTGATGATCAGTAAAGCATGCCAATTGCTGCTGTTTATCAATAAAACCTTCGTGAAGGCTACCTACCTCAAGGTTAATATCTAATGTCGGATTAACTTCACTAAATATGGCCGTTAAGCGATCCGCTTGGGCGGGAGACTCCACGAGCATCACCGGCTTGATATGTTGATCCTCAAGCTCTTGTAAATATTGGATAAATTGCTCTATGTTTTTAGCAAAAGAAGGCTGTGGTGCAGACTCGAATGCAAATTTGTGATCGGCTTGGGTTGAAAACCGATTACCAAACTCGATTTGAGGGAATTGGTCAATATTTTGAACGAATTTTGCTAAATATTGCTTTATATTCTCCTGATCTTCTGAATATTTGGCCTCAAAATAGGTTTGAGCCTGGGTCAAAAGCTCTAATTTATCATATGTCCAAAGGGAAAGTTGATCAAAATAGGAGAAAATGAACGGGTTTTCTTTTGATTCATTGGCTAAATTTGGAGCAATTTGTACACTTGATTGTTGGGTAATGGAAATTTGTGAATCAATTTCAAAGGCACGTATGCCATCGATTTCATCCCCAAAAAACTCGATGCGCACAGGATGTTTTTGAGAAAACGAAAACACATCAACGATACCACCACGTGTGGCAAATTGGCCCGGCTCACTCACAAAATCTACTAGCTCAAAATTTTGCTGATGAAGCCATTCAACTATTTTATTTAAGGAATACTCCTTGCCTGACTCCAGTGTAAGGCTAGCCGACTGCAAACCTTGACTTGAAACAGTGGGCTCACATACTGCCAGCGGATAGGTAATGATAATGCCCTTTTGCCGATTGCTTATCTTTTGCAGCACCGCAGTTCGCTCTTGAACTAGGTTTAGGTCTTGGTCTTGCAAATCATGCAGGCGCTTGAAGGTGGTTGGCAGAAACAAAACATCGTGCTCAGGCAACAAATACCTTAAATCATGGTAAAAATAAAAGGCCTCCTCCCGATTGGATAAAATATTAATATGCCAACCCGAATTTAACTGTGTAACCGCCGAAAATAGCACAGACTTAAGGCTCCCCCTTAGTTGTGTTAACTGAATAGTGCCTTGCTTTTGAGATGCTATTTTTTCGGCAATTGTGCCAATCAAAGTGTCCTGCTGATAGCGCTCTCTGATTTGCTGTAGTATCAATTTCGTTCGATTAAATATTGAGTTCAGCCCAAAAATAAAAAATTAGCCTGGATTATGCATGGGAATTTTGATTTTGATATGGTTTGTGGGGGATAAATTAATGTTTTGATTGAGTTTGTGGTGTTGGTGATGGAATTTTAATACATTTTGAATGTCTTTAGTTTGTAATTAAGGAGTTAGCCAAAAAAGTTTTGAATTAAAAAGAAAGTAGAGGTGAATTTTGCATGATTATCCGTTATTATACATATAGTTTTCATATTTTATTGTTTTTTAGGGTTTTAAGTTTATTAAAACTTCTAGTTTTTAATCTTATTTTATTGAAAGGTTTTATTGATTTGCAAGTTTAGGCATTAGTATTTGTTGATTATTAGTTTTTGCATGATCTGTTTTGAACATATTTTGCTAAATTTGTTTATTTATTGCACTAATTAGGAAATTTTAGGTGCGTATTTTTGTATTTTTTTGTTAGGGGTTGCCTGAAAATAGGACATGTCGTTAAGAAATGCTCCTGTGGAAGGACAACTCGTTAATAAATAATCCCTTTGGATT
>JAUIFR010000055.1 GCA_030430325.1 Bacteroidia bacterium
TGTGCAAGTATTGTAATAGTTAATGACATTGGCTATATGGGAATAATTTTGTAGCAAATCAAATGCCTCTGGTGTAACAGCTGATTTTAATACATAGGCAGGAAAGGCCAAACTTAATTTTTCAATATTTTTTCCAGCAATCACGGCATCAGTAGGATTAGTTAAGATGTTGTATTCAAATGGATTAGCATCACTGGCAGCACTACTGTATAGTTCTAAATATTTTTTAAGTTGAAATTTACCTAACGCACCCATTTGAGTAATTAAGTCATTTACATTCATCGACATACAGCCAGACATTATTGTTTGATCACGTCCTACATGCAATACATCTCGAATATTTTTTCGCTGAACATCATTCAAATGGGTACTGGCATGCCAATCAGCCTGTTGTTCTGCATAAGCATCTAATTCATAGAGTGACATACTGTTCAATTCAGCATAAGTTTTATAATTAGTAGGCGTAGGTGTAATTGATACTTTTTGGATAACTGGTGCTAAAGTTTTGCCCATATCTTTTTTAGGTGAAACACTATGTGTACTTAATTGGGAAGCTTTAGCCCCCATTTGATCAGCTTCTTTTTCTAAACTGGGATCATTATTTAAATTTTGTCCATTAAACTGTTCTGTTGCTTTTACGCGTCCTTGTTTTTGCTGGGCAACATGCCAGGCTTCATGTGGTAAATGTTTGTCTTGTCCAGGTGCAAGATGAATATCTGTCCCCTGGGCATAGGCTAATGCATCATACTTGTTTGGTTGTTGTGAGTCATAATGTACATTTACATCATCCATAGATTGCCCAGACAAGCTTTCAATATTTTCTTTTAACTGCACTGGTAATGACTGATCACCAGATGACTGGCTGATTTGATTAAGCATTGCTTGGTTGTTAGAGCCTTCATCACTGGTCCTCATCATTTGCATCGTAGAGGAATCTTGGTCGTTTAAATCATAAACTAAATTGCTTTGAGGCGCTTTGCTTGAATTTTGACTACTATTTTCCTTACTGTTGGCTTTTTCGTCTACATTTTTAAACATAAAAAATATTCTGGTCCATAGTAACTATGTGTGAAACAATACTTAATGTTAAGGGAAATGTAGGTTTTTTTATTGCCAAAAACAAGAGGATCCAACAAGTTATCCAAATTTAACCCACATTATTCATCACAGTATCGAACTGAGGTTGTTTAAAATCATTATTGCATTTTTCTAAGAAAAAATAACGAAAAAATACAATAAAATACTTCAAATCAGATTATAATAGCATTAAATCAAGAAATTGCTCTTAGAAAAATGATAATTCATTTACTATTCGTGCACCGCTGTACCACTTTCCAGCGCTTGCGCATCAACCACACTAATGGCAGCCATATTCACAATATCTCTTACCGAGCTACCCAGTTGCAAAATATGTACAGGCTTATCCATACCCAGCAATACTGGCCCAATGGTTTCTGTGCCTCCTAACTCCATCAGTAGTTTATAGGCAATATTACCTGAAGCAAGGTTCGGAAAGATTAAGGTATTGGCACCTTGTTCGGCCAATTGACTGAACGGGTAGCTTTCTTTTTGAATAGTTGTATCCAGGGCAATATTAGCTTGAATATCACCATCAATGATCAAATCAGGATATTTTTTCTTTGCCAAATCAGTGGCGAGCCTTGTTTTTTGAGGTATTTCACCTTTGCTGCTTCCAAAGTTCGAATAAGACAGTACTGCCACTCTTGGCTTAACATCAAAAAAGCTAACGGCTCTCGCTGTAAGGCCAATGATTTCCACAAGTTCTTCAGCTGTTGGGTCTACATTTACAGTGGTATCAGCAAAAAATAAGGGCCCCCGCTTAGTATTGATAATATACATGCCAGCTACTCGGTTTACGGCAGGTTCCATGCCTATTACATGTAATGCAGGTAAAATGGTTCGAGGATAATCACGTGTCATACCTGATAGGAAGGCATCACCCATATCATTTTTTACCATCATTGTTCCGAAATAATTCCTGTCTCGCATTCTTCGCTCAGATTCATGCAGCGTAAGCCCTTTTCGCTGTCTTTTCTGGAAAAGTTGCGCACCAAATTGCTCTCTTAAATCTAGTTCCTCATAAGGGTCATAAATTGGGCAATCATGCAAGTCAAGCTGGTGCTCAATAATTAAACTTTCTATTTTCTTGCGATTACCGAGTAATATAGGTTTCCCGATGCGTTCGTCACTCACAATTTGAGCTGCTTTTAGTATTTTTTCATTATCTGCTTCTGCAAAAATGATGCGTTTAGGGTCTCTGCGGGCACGAGTGATGAGTCGGCTTATCAATTTTTGGTCGATACCTACACGCTGTAATAATTCAAGATGATAGGCCTCCCAATTATCAATGGTGTATTCTGCTACTCCGCTTTTAATTGCTGCTTTAGCTACGGCTGGCGAAATGGCTGTTATCAACCTAGGGTCTAGTGGCTTTGGTATGAGATATTTTGCACCAAAGGCAATTTTACCACCACCATAAGCTTTATTGACCATTTCGGGCACTGGCTCCTTGGCAAGATCTGCAATGGCATGTACAGCAGCGAGTTTCATGTCTTCATTAATGCTTGTAGCTCGTACATCCATAGCTCCCCTAAAAATATAAGGGAAACCAAGTACATTATTGACTTGATTAGGGTGGTCTGACCTACCTGTGGCCATAATTACATCTGGCCGGCTGGCCATGGCCTTTTCATAGGCAATTTCAGGATCTGGATTGGCAAGGGCAAATACGATAGGCCGGTCTGCCATAGCTTTAATATCCTCTGCCTCCAAAATATTGGCTGCTGAAAGTCCTAAAAATATGTCAGCCCCTTCAAGTGCTTCTGATAAGCTATAAACATCACGATCCGTTGCAAATTCAGCTTTGGATGCGCTTAAGTTTTCTCGGTCTTTCCTGATGGCACCTTGGCTATCGCACATCACAATATTCTCCTTCTTTAAACCTAATGCACAGTATAATTTAGTACAAGCCATAGCAGATGCACCTGCTCCTGATACTACAAGCCGAATATCTTCAATATTTTTTTGAACGATTTCAAGCGCATTTAATAGCGCAGCAGATGAAATGATGGCCGTACCGTGCTGATCATCATGCATTACGGGTATTTTTAGCTCTTTTTTTAGGGTCTGCTCTATTTCAAAGCATTCAGGCGCCTTAATGTCTTCCAAGTTTATCCCACCAAACGTGGGCTCAAGTGCTTTTACAGTCTCGATAAACTTTTGAGGATCACTGGCATCTAACTCAATATCAAATACATCTAGCCCAGCAAACTTTTTAAATAATACCCCCTTGCCTTCCATCACAGGTTTGGATGCTTCTGGGCCAATATTACCAAGCCCGAGCACTGCGGTACCATTGGAGATCACACCTACTAAATTCCCTTTAGCTGTATATTTGTATACCGCATCTTTATCTTGGGCAATTTCCTTACATGGTTCGGCCACACCAGGTGAATAAGCCAATGAGAGGTCCAATTGTGTGCTGAGCATCTTCGTCGGTACCACTTCTATTTTGCCGGCAGGGTGCTTGGAGTGGTAATTTAGAGCGTCTTGTTTTTTGTTCTTAGAGAGCATAATTATCATTCATTACTTATGCAAATGTAGGTGTTCAAAACAAGAATTAAAAATAAGGGGTAGAATTTTGATTTTAAATAAAATTGGCAAAAAACGTTTAAAACAAATAATAATTTGAATAAATTTTGCCGAATACATTTAAAAAAGAAATGAAAATTCAAATAGTCCCGGCAAGAATCGAACTTGCATCTAAAGTTTAGGAAACTTCTATTCTATCCATTGAACTACGGGACCAAAAGGCAGGCAAATTTAAGCCTAAAAAACGCAATTTTCAAGCCAATTCAGGTAAAATGAAAGTAAAAGCCTAAATCTTGTAGTTTGACAGGATTATAGTATAAAAATGTTATTAATTATTGATATAAAGATAGTTATACAATTTTATTAGTAATGATTAATATACTAAATATAACTTATGTAGGTAGTTTTTAGGTAAGATTTGTATTTTTTTACATTTAATATAAAATTTTATTTGTCAATCATGTAATTTTTTAATATTTTGGACGGCTTTTCTCCTGAAAAGTATACTTTTTACACAAAACAGAACTAAGCTTATGAATACCTCTACTTTCTTACACTATTTTAGTGCTTTAATACTTTTTACTCTATTTTTATTTACTTCGTGTAATGATGCTCCTACCTCAAAATACAATTTAATGGGTAAGCGAGCAAAAAAAGATTACCAGGCTAAGGCAAAGTCTAAAAAGCAATATGATAATCCTAATTTGGCAGTGTTGCATGAGGTAGAAATGACGAAAGACCCTGCCTTAGGCTATGTGCCACGTGAAAGGCTACTTGATGCTTATCGAGAAATCCAAGACCGTAATAGAAACCAAAAGATAAAAGCTGCCATTGCTGGTATAGAGTGGACGGAACGGGGTCCTAATAATGTTGGAGGCAGAACAAGAGCTATATTAATTGATCCAAATGATCCAAGTGGAGAAACGGTATGGGCTGCTGGTGTAACAGGAGGATTATGGAAGACGACTTCAATTTCACAGACTAATCCTAATTGGGTAGCGGTTAATGATTTTTTTACCTGTTTAGCGATTACCTGTATGGCCTATGACCCAAATAATACGAATACTTTTTATTTTGGAACAGGTGAAGGTTGGTATGGTTTGGGTGAATTAAGAGGTCAAGGAGTTTGGAAAACTACTGATGGTGGTCAAAATTGGCAACAGCTCAGCTCAACAGCTAACAATGAGGATTTCTATAAAATTCAAAAAATAATGGTACATCCTTCTACTGGGGATGTATATGTAGCTACACGTAGTAATGGTATTCAACGTTCACAAGATGGTGGCGATAGTTGGGAAGATGTGTTGAGTGTTGATTCTCAAGGGGCTCAATCGGGTGTAAACTCTGCTTGTGATATTGAAATAGCAGCAGATGGAACACTTTATGTAGGAATGGGGATATTCGAAACAGATGGTATTTATAAGTCTTCGACAGGAAATGCAGGTAGCTGGGAAAAAATGAATAAAGGAGGTAGTGGGTTTTCACCAAATGGATTTTGGCGAATAGAATTGGCCTGTGCTCCTTCCAATGCAAATATTGTTTATGCATTAGTTGAAGATAAAGCTACGGGTGATGTAAAAGAAGTTTTTAGAAGTAATGATGCAGGAGGCAAATGGAATAAGATGGATAACCCAGAAGATACAGAGGGTAGCAACTTTGGACGAGGTCAAGCTTGGTATGATTTAATTGCCGCTGTACATCCAGAAGATGCCAATACTGTTGTAATTGGTGGTATTGATCTTTATAAATCAACAAATGGAGGTACTAGCTGGCAGCAAATTAGTCACTGGTACGGCGGATATAACTTGCCATATTGTCATGCAGATCAACATATGATCGTTTTTGATGAAAGCGATCCAAACATAGTTTATTTTGGCAATGATGGTGGATTGTATCGTACGCTCAATATAGGAGCTTCACAACCCGAGTTTGAAGATAAAAATATTGGCTATAACGTAACTCAATTTTATGCGGGTGCCATGCATCCTGAGGGAAATACACCATATTTTATCGGAGGCACACAAGATAATGGTTCCTATCAATTTAATATTAATGGACTTAATGAAACCCCAGAAATTACTGGTGGAGATGGAGGGTATTGTCATATTGATCAATCAAACTCTTTGGTTCAATTAACCTCATATGTTTATAATAATATTTATCAATCCACCGATGGTGGTAAAACATTTACAGATGTAAATTTTGGAATTTATAACAATGTGGGAAAATTTATAAACCCATCAGATTATGATAACATTTCACAAGTGTTTTATGGAGGGTATACAAGTGGTTCATCTGGCGGGTTTGTTTATTGGACTAATCCTAATTCACAAGGAAGTCCGTCGTATGGTGCCAGGGTTTATAATATTGGTGGTACTTCAGCACTCACAGCTGATCCAAATATAGCTGATAAAATATACCTGGGAACAGATCAAGGACTAGTTTTTGTATTTAATAATGCTTCACAAAATAATTTCTCCTATTCAAATATTACCGGAAATAATGGGGATTGGCCAAGTGGGTATATTTCATGTGTGGAGGTCGAAAAAGGAAATACAAACCATATCCTTCTTACTTTTTCAAATTATGGTGTGAATAGTATATGGGAATCATTCAATGCAGGAGCAAGTTGGACTTCAGTAGAAGGTAATTTACCAGACATACCGGTAAGGTGGGCTCTTTTTAACCCCAATAATAATGATCAGGCACTTATAGCTACTGATTTGGGGGTATTTAGCACAGATAATTTGAATGGAACGAATACAGATTGGCAGCAATCAGTTAATGGACTTGCCAATGTCAGTGTACACATGCTGCAATACCGAGAGTCGGATAATTTAGTGATGGCAGCTACTCATGGTAGGGGTGTATTTACAACCGATGCATTTACACCAGCACCAAACGCCGCCTTTGATGCTAATTATAGCGAGCGGGTGATCTATCAAGGGCAAGAAGTACAATTTTATGATGGATCTTATCAAGCCAATAGCTGGTCTTGGGATTTTGATAATGATGGCATTGAAGATGCTAATTCGCAAAATCCATCTCATGTTTTTGATGAAAGTGGGTATTATACCGTTAGTTTAAGTATTAATAATAATGTAGATACCGAGACAAAAGCGGCTTATATTCATGTCTTACCAAATTTAGGTACGCCATTTACGGCAGCAGATGGAGGGGACTTTGAAAGCAACCTGGATCAATTCGGTGCTTTAACAACACTGGGTACGCCAAACGTCAATGCATGGGAGATTGGAGCACCATCTAATGAATTGACCCAAGTAAATTCTGGTACAAATGCAGCTAAAACACAGCTCAGTTCTAATGTACTTGCCTCTTGGACTGAAACGGAGTTACTCACGCCAAATTATAATTTTACAGCGGATGGCATATATACGTTGTCTTTCTACAAAAGTATGGAAACTGAAGATATTAACGAACCTACATATCCAGGAGCAGCTTATGTTGCTTATTCATTGGATCGCGGGCAAACTTGGCAGAAACTTGGTACGGAGGCTGATCCCAATGGAGTAAATTGGTATGACAGGGGACCAAATCAATCTTTTGGTATAGAATCCGATATAGTAAGTGACCAGATAGGTTGGGTGGGTAATTACGCGAATGAGTATACGGAGTATGATGTATCCTTTTTGAAGGGCAATGCGAATGTTGCTTTCAAATTTGTATATGTTTTAAGTCCATTTTATATCGCCAATTACGCGTTTGATGGCTTTATGATCGATGATTTTCAGGTAGATGGGCCAGTCAATAATCCAGTAATTGATCCACTACCTGTTGAGTTACTTACCTTTGATGCAAATATGTTTGGAAACGAAGTCATGCTAATTTGGCAAACTGTTAGCGAAACGGACAATAGCCATTTTGAGATTGAGCGAATGATAGGAGATCGATTTGAAAAAATAGGAGAGGTAGGCGGCGCCGGAACGTCAACTGCACTACTGAATTATGAGTATGTAGATCGTACACTTCCTACTTCTCAACAATTTGCCTATTATCAGCTTAAGCAAGTTGATTTTGATGGAAAATCGTCTTACTCATCTATATTAAAGGTTGATCGTGTACAAGGTGCGGATAACTTAACTATTTTCCCTACTATGGCCACTTCCAAAATACAAGTAAGGAATAGCAAGGGGTATGATTCTTACTCCATCATTAATGAGCAAGGTCAGTTAATTGATGCTGGGCGGTTTAATTATGAGATTCCGGTAGATCGGTTGGCAGCAGGAGTATACATTATTCGTTTTATAAATAATACTGGCAAGCAGGCAACTGCCAGGTTTGTCAAGATTTAGTTTATATTCAGTTTATACAATTCTTAAAATTTACCCAGCTTTGGTTGAAAACTAGGCTGGGTTTTTTAATAAATTTAGCAAAATTTATTCAATAATATCAAAAGCCAAGCACTTTCAGCATACTATCAGCAGACTGCTGCTCTGCAAATACCTCCACGTGCAGTTGATCGTTTACTAATCTTAGTAATAAATGCCTTGGAGCTGGGATTAAGCAGTGTTGAAGGCCGCCATAGCCACCTAGTGCTTCTTGATAGGCACCAGTATGAAAAAATCCAATATACAAAGGCTGCTCAGGTGGAATGGTAGGCAAGTAAGCCTCAAAAGTGTACGTTTCATTTTTATAATAATCGAGCCCGTCACAAGTAATGCCTCCGAGGTTGGCTTTGTGGTAGGGCATACCCCAGTGGTTGATAGGCAGCATGATGTACTTTTGATCCATACCCCAGGCATCAGGCAAGTGCGTAATGAAGCTCCCATTAATCATGTACCAAAGCTCTTTGTCATTTTGTGGTTTTTGATCAAGTACCTCATAGATTACCGCCCCACTTTCGCCCACTGTATAGGAGCCAAATTCGGTAATAATATCGGGAGTTGGTACTTGCAAATCATCACACGCACTTTTTATGGTCTGTACAATTTGGTTGACCATATAAGGATAATCATATTCAAAGTACAGGTTTTGCTTAATCGGAAACCCTCCACCAATATCCAAATACGTAAGGCTTGGGTATAGTTTTTTTAGGCGAGCATATAATTTAGCCATTCGGTCCAATTCACTCCAATAATAGGCCGTATCTTTTATTCCGGAGTTTATAAAAAAATGTAGCATCGTTAGCTGTCCATTTAGGTCTGCCTGATCTAATTTTCGACAAACCTCTTCGATGGCTTCTTGCGCTAATCCCAATCTTGAGTTATAAAATTGACTTTGAGGGTCTTCGTCAATGGCTACTCGAAGGCCAAAGGAATAGGGTTGTTTTAAATTTTCTTCATAATAGTCAAGTTCATTGGGCGCATCTAGTATTGGGATGCATCGATGGTGGCCAGATTTTATTAGGCTAATTATTCCCTCTAAGTAATTTTTATTTTTAGACCCATTGCACAGAATAAGCGATTGCTTTTGGATTTTATTTTCTTGATTTAGTGCTCGAATGATCTCAATATCATATGCTGATGACAACTCAAGTGGGCAGTTCATTTTCAGTACTTCCTCTAGTACAAACTTAAAATGGGATGATTTGGTGCAATAACTATAAATATAATCCCCATGATAATTTAACTTTTGCATGGCCTGCCCAAACCATTCCCTAGCTTGCTTAATATTTTGGCTAATTTTTGGTAAATAAGATAGTTTTAATGGACTACCATATTGCTCGATAATTTGCATCAGGGGGAGGTTATGAAAGGCTAATTGATTATCCCTTAAACTAAACTCAGTAGTTGGGAATTCAAAAGTTTGATGGATGAGTTGCTTATACGATTGCATATTAATTAAATTGGATCACTACTGATAATTAAGTAATTGCCATTAAGGACGGTGTAATATGACCGAAGTGGGTTAACCGCTGGTCCACTAAGCGGACTACCCAGTAGATCGAAGGTGGATCCGCAGCATACATCTTCCAAATAAAACAAGGAGCTATGAATGGTAACCTGCGCACAGGGGTTTTCAAACTCGTAAGTACAGCTTCGCTCATAGGCTTCGTATAAGCCTTCCCCTTTTTTTAATATTAGAATTCCTTTCAGACCTCCGCTAATGTATGTGTACCCTTCCGTTTGCAAAGTTGATAGCTGTAAGTCGAAAACGTTAATTTCTAAATCTACAAAGGCGTAAGGCAATGTGTTAGTGGGCTCTGTATCGTTGCATCCAAGCGCAATACAGCCAAAAATTGTGAGCATCAAAATTCGAATAAGCCCTTTCATGACTCTCGCTAGTACAATTGATTCATGGATTGTAAAAACCGTACATCATTCTCGGTAAACAGCCTCAGGTCATTTATTTGGTATCTGAGCATCGTAATTCGCTCAATACCCATTCCAAATGCAAAGCCTGTATACTTTTCGGCATCAATACCACAATTTATAAATACTTGAGGGTCTACCATACCTGATCCGCCAATTTCGACCCAGCCGGTATGTTTGCAAATATTACAACCTTTCCCCTTACAAATAAGGCAAGAGATATCGATTTCGGCGCTGGGCTCTGTAAATGGGAAGAATGATGGCCTGAACCGGATCTTAGTGTGCTGCCCAAACATCTCTTTGGCGAAGTGATACAACGTATCTTTCAGGTCCTTGAAGCTTACGTTTTCGTCTACAAATAAGCCCTCCACTTGATGAAATACACAGTGGGCTCTAGCGGATATGGCTTCATTTCTAAATACCCGGCCCGGTGATAACGTTCGAATCGGTGGTTTTTGATTTTCCATCACTCGAACTTGCACGGAGCTCGTATGTGTACGAAGTGTAATATCAGGATTTTTCTCTATGAAAAAAGTATCCTGCATCTCCCTAGCAGGGTGATTTTCAGGAAAATTTAGTGCTGTAAAATTATGCCAGTCATCCTCAATCTCTGGGCCATCAGACACATTAAATCCCATGCGCTCGAATATTTTGATGATGCGCATGCGTGTATGCGTGAGCGGATGGATGCTACCAAGTTCATCGGGGCGCCCTGGTAAAGTAAGGTCATGTGGCTTATTTGCTTGAAATTTACTCGTATTAATTTGCGCAATAAATGTATTGAAGCGTTCTTGTGCTAGTTCTTTTAGGGCATTGATTTGTTGGCCCACTTCTTTTTTCTGCTCGGCAGGTACGTCCTTAAATTTGCCAAAAAGGCCTGCAATCTCACTTTTGCGCCCAATAAATCGCATTCGGAACTCTTCAAGCTGCTCGGCTGTACTAACTTCTAATTCCTGAAGGTTCTTTTTGAGTTTTTCTATGGCATCTTTCATGGAGTAAAGTTAGGGGGATTGGATGAGATTTGGAAGCAAACAATTGTTAAATTTTTGATATTTGGGGCATAATTTACAATCCTGGCGCAGGTTTTCCGAAATTGTGCCAGATAGGGGATGAATATTTGAAAAATACAATTTGAGTTAGGGATATAAAAGGCCAGCCATTTATGGCTGGGTCCATTAGGACGGAACCCTTTTGTAGCCCGGCCTGAAAGGCAGTTGTTGCCTTTCAGGCAACTCCCAAAAAAATAAAAACTATATTTTTGAAAATAATTAGCTAAATATAATGAAATAATTTATAAAATGTGACAAAAATAGTTTTATTACCAAATTCAAATAACAATTTAAAATAAGAATGAGAAATCCTAAATCTAAATATAAGTTTAAATAAAGGTAATATTATAAAATAAATAAATATTAAAAAAGTACAAAAATATAAACTTATATCTATTAAAAAAATTGGAAGTTTATTAAATTAGCTTCGGTATTACTAAAAATGAAACTGAAACGAGTAAAATAATGAATAAAATTAGCAAAATATACTCAATATTTTATAGTAAATAAACGAATTAAGCAAATTTCATTCATATATCTCAAATCTTATTCATTTAATTTATTCTTAAAATCATTTGATACCCAATATTTTATCTAAAATTTTATATATTCGTTTACCATTTATAGAACCACAGTACGAATTTTATTATTAAGAATAATGTGCCAACTAAACATGATTCGGATACACCGTGGGCAATTTTTAACCATCGTCAAACTCCTCATATTGATAACTATTGTTTTAACTACCGAGGCAAAACATGATTTATCAAAATACAATTATGAACAATTAGATACCTTGGCACTTTATTGCTTTGAAAAGGGAGATTTCCAAACAGCTCTTTTGTATATGCAAGAAGGGCGGGATCGCGCGTTGGCTGAGTTTGGCCGACAAGACACTAATTATGCCTACTATACCTCAAATTTAGCTTATTTTTATAAAATGATTGGTGAGTTTGAACTATCTGAATCATTAAGTAGGGAATCCTTGGGTATTATTGAGCAAATTAGAGGTAAATTTAATCGAGAATATGCGATAGGACTTAGTAATTTGGCTACGCTATATTATTCTATTCGAACTAAAAAGGGGGAAGCAGAAAAGTTATTTAAAGAATGTTTGGCAATTAAAGAAAGGGTAGTTGGAAAGATGAATTACTCTTATTCAGTAACACTTAATAATTTAGGTGGGCTTTATGAATCTTTAGGGCAATATGAGCGTGCCGAACCATATCTTAAAGAAACGATTGTTATACGAAAAGAGCTATTTGGTGATCAGGACCCTAGATATGCTATGGCAGTTGGTAATTTGGGACAGGTTTATTGTAAAATGAAGCAATATAATAAGGCAGAGCAATTACATTTACATTGTTTGAAAATTATCAGAAAAACGGTAAGCACTGAACATCCTAATTTTGCAAAATCTTTACTAGATATGGCCATGGTTTATCATAAGTTGGATAAACTCAATTTGGCATGGGATTATATTTTGGAGTCTATTTATGTCTTGAGTAATTATAAAATGAGTCGGAATATTAGCCAAGCTTGGGTGGATAGTTTATCAACTGCGCCTTATGCGTCTGATGCCCAATTAGAGGCAATGCGAGGAGTGTTGTTTTTGCTTAACAATTTTAAAACAGGCCATAAGGAACAAGATTTAGCTCATCGGAAATTAATTATTGACTTATCTATTAATTTATTTAAAAGAAGTAAGGATGATTATAGCAATGATACCGATAAACTAAGGATGTTATCAGAAAGTCACAAATGGATGCTCCAAGCCTTCCATGTGTTTGATCCGGTTGATGATATCGATCGCGCATTTCAATTTGCAGAACTACATAAATCAGTCTTATTACTGGAAGCGACAAAGGCAAGTAAAGCATACCGTATGGGTAATTTGCCGGACTCATTGATAGAACAAAGTAAATCACTCCAAAATAAAAGTACTGCACTCCAAGCAAAATTAGTAAAAAGTAAAGTGGAAGAGGCCGAACATATACGATCTGAACTTAATGCGGTGAATCTTCAACGTAAAATGTTGAAAGATACTATAGAAAAACACTACCCTAACTACGCTCAATTTATGTTTCGTACCGTGGAGCCAAAAATAATGGAAGTCCAAGAAGCATTGGATAGACAAACGGCTCTTTTAGAATATGTTGTAGGCGATTCGAGTCTTTATATATTTTGCATCACTCGAAGCAAAAAGTCTTTAGTAAAAGTTCCTTTAATTAAAAATAAATTACTAAACCATATTAAAAAATTAAGGGGAGCTCTAGGTAATTTTACAGCAATCGGTCATGCAAACGAGCAAGCTTTTCTAAATTTCACCGATCAATCATTATGGTGTTATCAGCATTTAATAGTACCAATAAAAGAATATTTGGGGGGTATAGAAAATCTTGTGATTGTGCCAGATGATCAATTAGGGAATTTACCTTTTGAGGTATTTTTGACTAAGCCTGCGCTGGATCAAGGTGTAAATTATCAAAATTTAGATTATATAATTAAAAAATATAGTGTAAGTTATGCTAATTCGGCTAAACTCTGGTTAGAGAATGATACGAGAGCACAAAGGGTTAATCATAACCACCAGATCTTGGCTATGGCAGCTACTTACCAAAGCCAATTAGAAGGTGAGCAGGCTCATTTACTCAGGTGGCCAATGCATCGACGTTTACGAAGTAAGTTGCAGCCATTACCAGCTGCTCGAAGTGAGGTGGAGATGTTGGCGCGCCAATTTAAAGGCTATTTCGGGTTTGATGCCCTAGCTACTGAGCGTTTTTTTAAGGAACGAGCAAAGAATTATGGCATCATTCATTTAGCTATGCATGGTGTGTTGGATCATCGTTCACCTATGTTATCGAGCCTAGTTTTTACAGAAAATGATGATACCACTGAGAACAACTTTCTACATGCCTATGAAATATCACGCATGCAATTAAACGCAGATCTAGTTGTCCTTTCGGCCTGCGAAACAGGCTATGGGAAGTTTGAACAGGGCAACGGGATTGCCTCTTTGGCCCGTTCATTTATGTATGCGGGAGCATCATCCCTTGTGGTATCCTTATGGCAGGTGGATGATATGGTTACGTCGAAGATTATGCAGCGATTTTATACGCATTTGAGTGAGGGTTTAAGTAAGCCTCAGGCACTTCGACAGGCTAAACTTGATCACTTAAAAAGAGCCGATGCCACATTGGCTCATCCAGCTTATTGGTCCTCATTTATTCATATTGGAAATGATGCACCCATCAGAATCACTCGCACCATCAAATTTGCCACAGGTTGGTGGGTAATGAGCATTTTTATTGCTTTACTGCTCTTGGGATGGATAATTTGGAAAAAAACAATGATTTTAAATAAATAAATTTAGCAAAAAATATTAAAAAACATTCAATTTTAATGCCTCGTTATTTAGATATTGTTCTAGCCTCCTTATAATCCCTGCTACCATACAGCATGGCCCAAACCATTTCTCTTCTTCTAAATATCCATGTTTTTAGTTGCCTTTTGTCAATACTTAAAAAGTTCTTTTTAAATTCTTCAGCTTTTAAAGGACCCAATTTTTTGCCATTGTCAGATTCAGCATCATACCGTTCTTGGTCAAATTCTTCAAACTCATCTTCAAAATCACTAAAATATTCAAGTACCTTATCATTCATTAAGGGCATATCTGAAGGATATTTAGCGCTCATTGTGCCTACCATAAAATTCCACATTTCTTTACCACCAGGCTCGTGATTATAGTACAACGGCTTACCATCTAACTTAACCCAATCATCATTTTGCTGGATATATTGTAGCTGAATTTGTCCGAGTAACTTTGTAATGGTTGAGAGCATAGGCCCAATATAAGCAAAGACAATATTATATTTACCACCAACAAGAGACACAGCTGCTCCTGCTACACCCATTACTTGATTGAGTTCAGTAATCGCTGCCATATTACTTCCTTTTGTCATAGGAGTGTCTTCAGCCCAATTCAGGACCAAGTTTGCAATAGTTACTGCTTGTGATGAAAGCTTTGCTATTTCTTTATAAGGCATATTCAATTCATTAGTAATGGTATCTACCAAACTTGTAAGGCTACCTGCTGCAAGCCAAAGTAGTGCCCCATTCGTCTCTTCCTTTAACACACCAAAGAACTTTAAACGCATGAGGTTTTTAGCTATTATAGCAGCTTCCTCTGCATCTTTCTTTAATTTTCGAAGTTTTTTCTTGTATTGTTCTTGCTCATGATAAAATGCGTATGTTTTGCTAGCTAGCGATTTTATGCTTGAAATACCTTTCTTAAATTCATCTAACTCTTCTATTGCAATCGGCTCATCTATAAAATCTTTTGAGTATTTACTGTAACGTCGTTCTTTTGCATCAAGTTCATAACCAAGTTTACGCCATTTTTCGGAGTATTCATCGTCATATTGACTATTATTTTGATGTTCATGTTGATTATTAAATGCCATAGCAGCTAACCTTCCATATGCTTTGGCAAGATCTGGTACGGTAAAAATAATGAAATTTGCTTTAAGTTCATGAATAGGGGTTTTGTAATCTATGAATAAATGTTTGGGGTCAGTAAGTTCACTATTATCAACTGCTTGTTGCTCAACTTGCTGATCAGCAACTTTTTCTTCTTCTAGCATCTCAAATGGATAACTCTCTTCACTACAAAGTAACTCAACAGGAGATTTTGTGCTGCCATAGCCAGCTTCACTCTCATAACTGCTATATATGCTCTGATGAGAGCTTTCATTAGTATATTGCTGATCACTCATATTTGTTTTTTAGGTGGTTATTCGACGGCTCTATTATATTTATGTAGAATTAAATAATAATGTTAAGATAGTATTTTTACTTTAAATACCTAAAGTAAGTATAAATTATCAATGATTTAATAAATGAAATTAGCAAAAAATATTCAATAAAATGGTAAAAATGAATATAATTAGCAAAATATATTCAAAAATGATTACATCCGCTCTGGGCACTCTATACCAAGCAAGCACATACTTTTGTTTATCACTTCTTTCACTTTGGCAGACAGATTCACGCGGAAGGCAATAAGCTCCGGCTGATCAGCACCTAGTATTGAGCACTCGGCATAAAAGCGATTATAGGCCTTAGCTAAATCGTATACATATTGGCAAATAAGTGCGGGCGAATATAATTTACCTGCTTCTTCCACCATTCCAGGATACTGATGAAGTAAATGGATCAGCTCGCGCTCGGAGCTATGCAAGCTATCAACTTTATAATTTTCAAGATCAATTTGGAGCGTTTTCGCTTTACGGATAACTGCACTAATTCGAGCATGAGTATATTGGATAAATGGCCCGGTGTGACCTTGCAAATCGATGGATTCTAATGGGTTAAATAGCATTCTTTTTTTAGGCTCCACCTTCAATAGGAAATATTTGAGTGCCCCAAGCCCTAATTGTCGATGCAAGATATTAGCCTCCTGAGCAGTAAAACCCTCAATTTTGCCTTTTTCTTCGGTAAGCGCTTTGGTGTTGCGCATCATTTCATCAACTAGAAAATCAGCGTCGACCACGGTGCCTTCTCGTGACTTCATCTTACCGCTAGGCAAGTCAATCATACCATATGATAGATGAAAGAGCCCCTTGGCGAAGGGTTTGCCTAATTTTTTGAGGATGGCAAAAAGTACTTTAAAGTGATAATCTTGCTCATTGCCAACTACATATATGGATTTTTTATAATTAAAATCAGTATACCGCTCTTGAGCGGTGCCTAAATCTTGTGTCACATATACCGAGGTACCGTCAGCACGAAGTACCAGCTTATGATCCAGGCCAATATCAGTGAGGTCTGCCCAAATCGAGCCATCATCTTTTTTGAAAAAAACGCCTTTTTCGAGCCCTTCATCAATGATATCTTTACCAAGCAAGTAGGTATTGGATTCAAAATATTCCTTATCAAAATTTACTCCAATTTCTTTATAGGTTTGTGCAAAGCCATCGAGTACCCAGCCATTCATTTTTTTCCATAGGTTATGGATTTGCTCATCACCTTCCTCCCATTTTTTGAGGTAGGCCTGGGCCTCGAGCATCATTGGAGCTTCTTTTTTTGCTTGATCTTCGTCCATTCCTTTATTTTGCAGCTCTTCTATTTCTTTTTTATAAGCCTGCTCAAATTGCACATAATATTTGCCTACTAGATGGTCTCCTTTCAGGCCATTCTTAGCATCGGGTAGTTCACCATTACCCCATTTGGCATAAGCTAGCATGGATTTGCAAATATGTATACCTCGGTCATTAAGAATGCTTACTTTTTTTACATCATAGCCGTTTGCCTTCAATATTTCGGCCACTGAATACCCCAAAAAGCAAGTTCGCAAATGCCCTAAATGTAAGGGTTTGTTGGTGTTGGGCGAGGAGTACTCCACCATGACGGTTTCGTTCTTGCTTGGCAAAGTGCCAAAATTACTCGCCTCATTTATTTGCTTGTACATAGCAAGAAAGACCTCATCAGTAAGTGATAGATTGAGAAAGCCCTTTACCACTTGATAGCTGGCAATTAGCTCAGAATTTGATTGTAACGCAGTGCCAAGTTCATGACCAATATCCTCGGGCTTTTTACCAAGCCGTTTGGTAAGTGGAAAAGTAACGAACGTATGGGTGCCTTCAAATTCCTTGCGTGTAGGCTGTAAGTTTATCTCACTCGACAAAATGTCTTGTTGATATTGCTCCTTAATGGTGGCAGCGATACTATCTTTAAGTTGCTCAGCTATTTCCAT
>JAUIFR010000056.1 GCA_030430325.1 Bacteroidia bacterium
TCAAATAGCTCACTTTCCCATTGTGTGTCTTGATAATAAGGGCTTTTATGATCGGGCAAGCCATTTGTTTTGATTACCACAAAGTCACCATCTAAATAAATATCGGATGCGCCATAAATTTTTGCATAAATAGCAGGTAGTTCGTTTAAATTGCTACCATTTCCGTTATTATTTCCATTATTGTCGTTATTATCATCATTATTATTGTTGTCATTATCATTGGTGGTGTTGGTTGTAGTCGTGGGGTCTTCTTGCTTATTGCAAGCTACGAATGCCAACAATAATAAGGGTAAAATGAATCGTAACATAGCTATTTGTTTATTATTAGACGTATTAAATGTAAAAACGTTTAATGATAGCCTTAATAATCTGTATTTAAAATTCAATTCCTGGCCGAATGCAACTCGTATGCTGATATATTCGCTTTTTTTAAAAAAGTTTTTTTACCCCCTGACACAGGGCTGTCACAACCACCAATAATTTTGTGTTATTAATTTGTTTCACTATTAAAATTTAACATTATGAATGCACAGAATTTAGACTCATTTCACGTAATTGGCGTAAAAATTAACACTACAAATGAAAACATGCAATCTTCAAAAGATCTGCCGGCACTTTGGGATAAGTTTATTAACGAGAAGATTGCTGACAAAATTCCTGGTAAAATAGGTAATGAAATTTACTGTGTTTATACGGATTATGAGGGGGATGACACACAGCCCTATGCAGCCATTGTTGGTTGCAAGGTAAGTGATGTTTCGTCTCTGCCAGCTGGTTTAGAAAGCGTAACGATTTCAAAAGGAGTCTACCAAAAGTTCAATGTAAAAGGTGACCTGATGAGCGATATCATTTGGAAGGCCTGGGGAGATATTCACCACAAAGGACTGCCCCGTACTTATGCCACCGACTTTGAAGTATATGGAGAGAAAGCTCAAAATCCTAAAGACGGCGAACTTGAGATTTTCGTTGGAGTAAATTGAATTTGAGGATAATTTGAATGTATTAGGCCAATTTTGTTCAATTTTAAAATAAATCTTGAATGAAATTGGCAAATTTTGTTTAGTTACAGAGAAATGTAGTTAGCAAATTGTATCATTCTCCAAAATAAAATACTTTTGTAGTACGTGAACTTTTAGTAGCAAAATGTTGTTATAAGCTATAACTGACTATAAAAATATGGAGACAAATACGAATCAAAAAGCAATACAAATTTATTTTGAATCGAGCCCAAACCCTAATTCCCTGAAGTTTGTGGTTAATTTCATGTTATTCCCGGCGGGTGAGAGTTACGATTTTCCAAATTCTGAATCAGCATCATATGCACCTCTAGCACAGAAGTTATTTGAGCTAGATTATGTAGATCGTGTATTTTATATGAGTAATTTTGTTACAATTACCAAAAATACCAACCAAGATTGGGACCAGATCAAGCAAGAGATCAAGCAAATCATTCATGAATTTTTACAAAATGATTTACCACTACTTGATCGCGAAAAATTATCTGAAAATACAACTACTGATACAAGCGCTAATTTTAATGAACTAGAGCAAAAAATTGTGTCATTATTGGATGAATATGTACGTCCAGCAGTAGAGCAAGATGGTGGCGCGATTACCTTTGAGTCTTTTGAAGACGGCGTCGTTAAAGTTGCACTAAAAGGTTCATGCAGTGGCTGCCCAGCATCTACAGTTACCTTAAAATCAGGCATCGAAAATCTACTAACCAGAATGGTGCCAGAAGTAACTAGTGTGGAGGCTGTAGGCTAAATATCGTTTTTTCATATTTTTTTTCATTAGGAATTGCTATCTTGCGGCCTCAATTTTACTATGCAGGCAGTAAAGAAAACATATTATTCCTTCTTGATCATAGTGCTGGCGCTGTGTTCTGTAGGCTATCAGGTAGGTAGTTTATGGCAATCGGTTTCTAAACAAACTAAAGAAGTTTGTAAGGATGAGGCAACTGATCAAGAATCTGATGAGCAAAGTAATCCTACCATTGCAGAGGCATTGGTGCCGGTAAGTACTGCTACCGTTGGGATTATCTTAACGGCAATCCTTGAGCCAACATCTTTTATAATTTATAAAGAAAAAAGCCGACCACAAAGCAAGTTTTCATTTACTTTATTACAAAGTGCGTACCTTTTTCCCAGGATTATTTCCCCAAACGCACCGTAGTTCCACTTAATTTTAAGGCCATTCGCCGGTATCTTTTCTGAACAGTTTTCAAGAAAGGTATTACGTATCTGCTCAGATACATTTCTAAATTTAAATGACATTTAATTTTAATATAAAATGAGAAACAAAGGATTAGTTGTATTTTTAACAATTATCATCTCCATTTTGTGCTTTTATTTTTTATTCTTGACTAAAAAAGCCGGAGATGTGCGTAAGCAAGCCATTGAGCTAGCTACAGATGCAGACCAAAACATTGATTACTCGGCCAAACAAACCTTTTTGGACTCGGTCTGGAAGGAGCCAGTACTTAATTTTTTGGGATTAGAATATACTTACGAAGAGCTTAAAGAAGATGAGCTAAGTTTAGGGCTTGACCTTCAAGGTGGTATGCATGTAACGCTAGAAGTAACTCCTGTGGGCATTATTCAGGCTCTAAGTGGTAATAATGGTGATCAAAACTTCAAGCAAGCATTAAAAGATGCAGGTGAACTTCAGAAATCAAGTCAAAAAGAGTTTGTTGACCTATTTTATGAAAGCTATCAAAAACTCAAACCAGGTGCTAAGCTTAATAACCTCTTCGCAACTTCTAAAAATCAAGGTAAAATTGACTATAACACCAGCGATGAGGATGTGCTTAAAGTCATTCGTAAAGAGATAGATGATGCCGTTGATCGCTCTTTTGAGATCTTGCGAACTCGTATTAACCGCTTTGGTACCTCTCAGCCCAATATTCAGAAACTTCAAGGGTCAGGTAGAATCCAGGTGGAAATTCCAGGTGCTGATAACCCAGCCAGGGTACGAAAACTGCTTCAAGGTGTAGCAAAATTAGAGTTTTTAGAGGTGTGGGAGCTGAGAGAAATGCAAAGCTCAATCATAGCGATTGAGAATTTATTATTAAAAGAGGAAGAAAACGGTGAGGAAGATATCGCTGCATTACTAAATAATGAGTCAGATTCTATCCAAGCAGAGCTTGAAGAGTTCCCAGCTGAGGATCAAACTTTGGCTGATGCACTTGACACTACCCAAGACAATACGGTTGAAAGTGCCCAAGCAAGCGTAGATTCTAGCGACAGTTCGGAAGAGGACCTGGCCGCTCAGCTCGAAGGTAATGCTAGTGATAGCTTAGCTGGTGATTCAGCTACAACAGCTTCTACTAAAAGATCGCCGTTCTTGGCACTTAATAAAACATTTCGAAGTGATTTAGCTTATGCTGTAAAAGACACTATGACCATTAACCGCATCCTTAAGCGAGAAGATGTGCAATTATTATTACCCCCAGGCCTTACCTTTTTGTGGACAGTTAAGCCTGAAGAGCAGCAAGGAGAGGAAATTTTGGAGCTTGTAGCGGTAAAAAAGGATAAAAATGGACGAGCAAGCATCGATTTACAGGGAGATGTGATCAAAGATGCTAATCCAAACTTTGGACCAAGTGGGCAGCCAGAGGTTAGCATGCGGATGAATGCCATTGGCGCCAAAAAATGGAAGAAAATCACGGGAGAGAATAAAGGAAAGCGAATTGCGATTGTACTGGATGATTATGTGTATTCAGCGCCGGTAGTTCAAGGTGAGATTCCGAATGGAAACTCCTCGATTTCTGGTAATTTTACGATTGACGAAGCAAAAGACCTTGCGAATATCCTAAAATCAGGTTCTTTACCTGCTCCTACTCGTATTGTAGAAGAAGCAGTAATTGGACCAACTCTTGGTAAAGAAGCTCAAAGGCAGGGTATCACCTCAATGGTGGCTGGGCTTGCCATTGTGGTATTATTTATGATTGCTTATTACGCTAAAGGTGGATTTTTGGCCAATCTAGCGCTTATTTTCAACGTTTTCTTTGTGTTAGGTATATTGGCACAGTTTAGTGCCGCATTAACTTTACCAGGTATTGCCGGAATTGTATTGACAATTGGTATGTCCATTGATGCCAATGTACTGATTTTTGAGCGAATTAGGGAAGAGTTGCGCAACGGTATGGGGCTGATGTCTGCTATATCGGCAGGTTATAATAAAGCATTTAGCTCTATTGTTGACTCTAATGCTACCACATTGCTAACAGGATTTATTCTTTTAGCCTTTGGACAAGGACCAGTTCGAAGCTTTGCTGTAACTCTAATAATCGGAATCATTTCATCATTCTTCTCCGCCGTATTTATTACCCGTGTTCTCGTGGAAGCCCTTTCAAAAAAGGGAGATCAAAGCAAAATATCGTTCGCTACACCTTTTGCTAAGAATGCATTAAGTAATTTGAATATCAACTTTTTGGGTAAGCGTAAAATGGCCTACCTGATTTCAGGTGTGTTTATCGCAGCGGGTATTGCTGTAATGGCTACTAACGGGCTTAACTTAGGGGTGGACTTCAAAGGTGGGCGATCATATGTAGTGAACTTTAGCAAACCGATGGTTGCCTCTGATATGAAAGTGGCCCTGGCAAGTAGCTTTGGTGGTGAAGGTACTGAAGTGAAGACTTACGGCACCAATAGTGCACTTAAAGTGACTACAAGCTACCTCACAGAGGATGAGTCTGATGAAGCAGATGCTAAAGTATTATCAGCTTTAATTTCAGGGGTATCTGATTTTACAAAACTCACCTATATTGAGGATGCGAGTAAGGTGGATGATCAGCATTTCAGCATAGGTAGCTCGAGTAAAGTCGGGGCTACTATTGCCGATGATATTAAGCAATCGTCCATCAAGTCAGCGATTATTGCTCTGATCGTAATCTTCATCTATATTTTAATTCGATTTAGAAAATGGCAATTTGGGTTAGGTGCGATTATTGCCCTATTTCATGATACACTTGTTGTGCTTTCTGCATTTGCGTTTGCACGCTTGTTTGGTATATCGTACGAAGTGGATCAAGTGTTTATTGCTGCGGTACTAACTATTATTGGTTATTCCATTAATGATACCGTGATTGTGTTTGACCGTATTCGTGAAACGTTAAGTTTAAAGAAAAAGGCTGAGCGCATCGAGATATTTAATCTTTCTATTAACAATACGCTGAGTAGAACATTAATTACTTCCATTACTACTTTAATTGTGGTAATTATCTTGTTTTTATTTGGTGGTGAGGTACTTAAAGGATTCTCCTTTGCTTTACTCGTTGGAATTATAGTTGGTACGTATTCATCTGTTTATATTGCCACACCGGTTGTAATTGATTTGGATAAATCAAATAAAAGTGGTTCAGCAGCGAAGTAATAAAAACTAAGAAATTTGTTAAGAATTTTGTAAAAAAGCCGATATTCATCGGCTTTTTTTCTTTTAAGAGCCTTCTGAAATGTACTGTTTTAGGCTAAAATCTATTTAGAAGGTCAAAAAGATCTATTTTTTTATTAAAAAGTTTGTAAAGAATGAATTTTATTTTAATTTTGAATCATCTAATAAAAACGTGTTGCAGATTTTTTATTTTGTATTTTTTTTCATAATTTTTAGTTTAGGTAATAATTCAGTTATTAATTTGTAAAATTTTCCATTTATATATTGCCAATTTATTTGGGAGTAAATGGTAGTTTTTTCATGGTTGTTTGTTGGCCCTGTCGGTTTTCTGGCAGGGCTTTTTGTTTTGCACAAATTTAGCAAAATAAGTTGAAAATGTATTTAAAAATGCATGTATTTTGCAAAATATATTCAAAAAGTAATCTAAATATGTTCATCTGAATTCATTCGTAATTCCTTTTTTAATTAAAAAAAATCCAATACTTTTATTCACAAAATGAATTGCCATGGATTTTCAGTTAACCTCAGCATATAAGCCCGCCGGTGATCAGCCTGCTGCTATTGAGCAATTGGTAAATGGGGTCGAACGCGGCGATGAATCACAGGTTTTGTTAGGAGTGACTGGTTCTGGTAAAACATTTACTTTGGCAAATGCGATTGCTGCACTAGGCCGCCCAACCTTGGTTTTAAGCCATAATAAGACCCTTGCTGCTCAGCTTTACAGTGAGTTTAAGCAGTTTTTTCCCGAAAATTCGGTACAATATTTTATTTCATATTATGATTATTATCAACCAGAGGCTTATATGCCTACTTCGGACCTCTATATCGAAAAAGATTTATCGATTAATGAAGAGATAGAAAAACTAAGACTTAGTGCAACTTCTTCTCTGCTCACAGGGCGTCGTGATATAATTGTGGTGGCATCGGTCTCTTGTATTTATGGTATAGGCAACCCAGAGGAATTTGGTAAAAATAGGATTCATTTACAACCGGGTCAGCGTCTTGCTAGAAATCAATTTTTATATCAACTCACAGGTATTCTCTATAGCCGCAGTGATGCCGGGTTTCAGCGGGGCAACTTCCGTGTAAAAGGAGACACAGTAGATGTTTATGTAGCCTATGATGATTTTGCGTATCGGGTGTTCTTTTGGGGAGATGAAATTGAACAAATCCACCGCATTGATCCAAATTCGGGGCGGAAGTTATCCGATGAAAAAGTCATAACCATTTTTCCGGCTAACTTATTTGTAACAGGACCAGATCTTCTCAAAACAGCCATGTATGAGATTCAAGATGATCTGGTTTCGCAACTTCAGTTTTTGGAAGATGGTAAGCAGCATATTGAAGCCAAGCGCCTCAAAGAACGCACTGAGTTTGACCTGGAAATGATGAGGGAGTTAGGTTATTGTTCTGGAATAGAGAATTATAGTAGGTATTTTGACCGTCGTCAGGCAGGTTCACGCCCATTTTGCTTGTTAGATTATTTCCCAGACGATTTTCTTATGGTGATTGATGAGAGTCATGTGACCATCCCCCAAATTAGGGCTATGTGGGGTGGTGACCGTTCGCGCAAGGTGAATTTAGTCGAGCATGGGTTCAGATTACCAGCAGCCATGGATAATCGCCCTCTTACGTTTAATGAATTCGAAGAATTAATTGGCCAAACGATATTTGTAAGTGCCACGCCGTCTGAGTACGAGCTTAGGCAATCGGAGGGAGTTGTGGTGGAGCAAATCATTCGACCAACCGGATTATTAGATCCTGATATTGAAGTGAGGCCTACTATAGGGCAAATGGATGATTTATTAGAAGAAATTGATGAGCGGGTGCAGCGTAACGAGAGGGTGCTAATCACGACACTCACAAAGCGCATGGCCGAGGAGCTTACGAAGTTTTTGGAGCGAGCTCAAGTACGGTGCCGATATATCCATTCTGAGGTTGATACGCTGGATCGGGTAGAGATTTTGCATGACCTTCGTGTAGGTGCTTTTGATGTACTTGTAGGAGTAAACTTACTTCGGGAGGGTTTAGACTTGCCTGAAGTCTCATTAGTTTGTATTTTGGATGCTGATAAGGAAGGATTTTTGAGAAATGAGCGCTCTTTAATTCAGACCATTGGCCGAGCGGCAAGGAATGAGCGAGGTATGGTGATCATGTATGCGGATAAAATTACCAAATCCATGGAGAAGTCGATAGGGGAGACGAAGCGCAGGAGGGCTTTGCAGATGGTCTACAATGACAAACACGGCATAGTACCAAAAACGATTCAAAAATCCACCGAACAAGTGATTGAGCAAGTGGCCAAGAAACATGATTATTATGTGGAGCAGGAGCATCAAGACGTATTGGCAGATCCTGTTGTGCAATATTTGGCGAAGAATGACTTGGGTAAACTAATTAAAGAAACCGAACGTAAAATGGAGCAAGCCGCTAAAGATTTAGACTTTATCGAGGCAGCTAGGCTTCGGGATGAAATAATGGAATTAAGAAAATTAAAGAGCTAGACTAAATTTTATGTTATGAAAAAAATACTGATGATCGGAATTTGCTTGGTCATGTTTCAAGCAAATATAAGTGCTCAAAGTGGTGGTGATTTTATGATTGGTGCAGGTATGGATTTGTACCGAACAGATAATGATGGAATTGCCGATAAGTTTCAAATTGGATTTGAGGCAAACTATTTTTTAATTAACCAACTATCCTTTACAGGTGGTTTAGACTTTTGGACTGGTGCTCAAGATGATTTTTTTATCGTGCTGGGTACTCGATTTTATCCCATTAAACCTGTATTTATTCGCTTTCGAGGCCTGATTGCAGATCCTGCTGAGCTGGCATTGGGGATGGGGTATGCGCATCGCATTGCTCGAAACTGGCGCTTAGAGGGTGCTGGCGATTATTATTTTAATTTAAGTGATTTAGGAATTCGATTTTCGGTTCATTATATATTTTAGGTTGTTGAAGAATTGAAGAGATTGAATAGTATTTTTGAATATAATCTTTCCAAGATGTTGATCTTGTTTTTCTTCTATTTTTGGGTATTTTATACCATTTTTATTATATTTTTTCTTGATAAAATATAATTTCATTAGCTTAAGGTTTGCTATCAATATTTCAGCTGTTCAATCTTATACTAATAATGTAAAAAACCTAAACACTGCCTTTACAAGCAAGGTAAGACATAAGCTGTACCTCAATTCCATATAAGAATTGCTCTACATCGAAGGTTTTAATATTGGCACCTAGATTTAAGATTTCAGTATAGTAGGTTTGCCATTGACTGTAGAAGTATGATTCTGTTTCCTTGATACTTACCAAATGCTTAATGTTGTTTTTTTGCTTTAAAAGTAAATCAGGATCAATGTTTTGGTGAATAACACTGAAAGAAAGAAAGTTTGAGCTCAGGTCATTACTATTTAGTTCCCTTTGCCAAGTCGCTATACAATTAGCAATTCGACCCATTCGTTGGCTACGCCAAAATAATTCACGCATCAGCCCAATTTCTTTTGTGATTATTTTTTTGGTAGCTACTAAATCTGTGTCTGTAAAGAAAACCATAAACATGGTATGAGGTTCATAAATTTCAGCTTCAACGTAATTGATGAATGCTGGGTGTAAATTTTTTAAGCAGGAATGGAGACATGAATTCACCATTTGTGTGTAGTTATATACAATGATATCCTTGAATTGGGCAAACCGAGGATAGGTCTCGATGACTGATAGATAGTATTGCCAAGTTTCCATTGCTAGGGCAAATAAATCTCTATTTTTACTGCTAATGTTCTCAATTTGAATTTGATGGCTATGGTAAGGGAGTTTCATGGCTTCTAATATGGATGCTAGGTCTTGATCCTCATCACCGAAATCATCAAAGATTAATACCGAAATGGTAGAAATTATTTTAAGGGTTATAATTCTTTCTTTTTCCTCTTCATTGACACAAGATAACGTAAAATACTTCAAACAATAATAAAGCCACTTAACAATAAAAAGGTCTCGTTGCCCACCGGCTGCTTGGTATTTTTTTGCATAGCTAGCAATTTCTTTGGGCAGAGTGATATGGGTAATTTCATCTATCAATTTAGTTTTTT
This sequence comes from Bacteroidia bacterium, assembly GCA_030430325.1. GTDB lineage: Bacteria > Bacteroidota > Bacteroidia > Cytophagales > Cyclobacteriaceae > JAUIFR01. Next base: position 9,483 of record JAUIFR010000056.1, read on the forward strand.
GAATGGGATCCATAAAGGTAATGATTTGATCGACCTTCGTCTTTTTTAAGGTAGCAGAATTGTTATCTATGGGTATCATAAGCTATTAACTGTTTAGCGCCTTGATATTAAGCACATAACAATATAGGGCTAAAATTAGTTTATTACAAAAATTGATTTCTCCTTAATTATTGTAACTATTAGTAACTTTGATATATCTAACTAACAAATGAGTTTCACGAAAAATGCAACGCATTTAATATAATTTTTCCAAGACATGGATCTTGTTTTTCTCTTATTTTAGGCGCCTTTGTTTGTTTTAATTGTATTTTTACATGATTTTTTCATGGTAAAATACAAATTTATAGACTATTACAAGTTAACGGTTAATTATTTAAAATTTCACCAAACCATTGGTTTTTTGTCTAAAAATGCGGCAATACCCTTTTTGCAGTCGCTACTGGCTCGCGCTTGGGCATTCATTTTGGCAGCATAATCTAAGGCCTCTTCAAGTGGCTTAGATTGTACTTCAGCCATCATTTTTTTGGTGAGGGCCATAGCTTGGGTAGAGTTTTCTTTCACAAGTTTTTGGGCAAATTGTTTTACGGTATCTTCAAGTGTTTCAGCTTCGCTTAAATAATTAATTAGCCCCATTTTATGTGCTTCTTCAGCCGTAATTAAGTCACCTGTTAGTAAAAGTTCCTTGGCTTTAGCTTCACCAATTTTACGAATCAAGAACACCTTAACAATGGCCGGAATAAACCCAATTTTTACTTCGGTATAGCCAAATTTAGCATTTGGAGCAGCAAAACTTAAGTCACAAACACTCGCTAAGCCACATCCTCCAGCAATAGCATGGCCATGAACTTGCGCGATCACAATTTTAGGCATTGTATATATTTTATAAAAAAGTGCTTTGAGGTGGGATGAATCCGCCAAATTCTCCTCATATGAATTTTTCTGAAGTTGTTGCAAGTAGGCTAGGTCAGCTCCTGCACAAAATACTTTTCCAGCCCCTGTTAATATGATAATTTTAACCTCTTCACTCAATTCTGCTTGATTAAATGCCTGCATTAAGCAGCTCACCATTTCTTCGTTTAAGGCGTTACGCTTATCAGGCCGATTCAGTGTGATGTAAGCGATAGACTCCTCTTGTTTGTAGGTAATAATTTCCATATTAATTTTTAGTGATTGTGATGATTCCATGTTCTACTATGCAATGATACTTTAAATTTAGGGCTTTTGCACGACTTGCTAGCAGCCGGCAGCGATTTTTTTGATGCTTTAAACTAATAAAAGTGGTTTCTGGTTTGCTCCATTTTAATTTTTCGATCTCAATTTCAAATGGGGAGTTGACCAATATATAATCTATTGGTTTATGGTAAATGGACTTTGGTAATTTTTTGTTCGATAACGCAAACAATTGATTTTGACCAGTAAAAAATTTGATTTCATTCCATTCTTTCAGTTTAGAGTGGTTGATTTTATGCCAATGGTTACACCTATAATGTTTTAAAATGGTTTCTTGTGGAAACTTTTTGTTCGTTAAAGACACTGCTCGAATAGTTTGGTCTTCAATTTGGAGAATACCAGCCTTACAAATCACCATTTGATTTGTCGTCTGTGATTTAAAACTTAAAAAATTAACTACTACTAAGCCAAAAAGGCTTACTACAATTAATTTTAGACACCATTTTCTTTTTAAATAGCACAAGCTAATCCAACCGATCAGCAAAACATAAATTAATAAAGGAGTATACCAGCTATCGAAAGAGATGGATAAATTGGCCATTGGCCAACTAGCAATTACTTCGCAAAAATAAATTAGTCCAGATAAAATAAATTCAACCAACCAAGCTAATTTATCCCCAAGCCAACTCGCCATTTCCCAAAATTGAGCTAAATAACCAATCAGAATAAGCATTAAATTTAAAATTAAGGTAATAAATGCAATGGGCACGGCTACTAAATTTGAAACAAAGAAATAAGTTGGGAATGATTCGAAATAATAGATACTTAGGCCGCCAACTGCAAGCTGAGCGGCGATACTTACTGTAAATAACCCCCAAAAATAGCTTAAAACTAGATTTTTTGGAAGGTAAATATTGGCAATTATTGGTTGGATAAGTATGATGCCTAATACAGCTAGATAGGAAAACTGAAATCCAATATCGAATAAATAGTTTGGTTGATAAACCAATAAGAACCAGGCAGATGCTGCAATGCTGTTGATGATATGGCTTTGCCGTTTGGTGCCTTTTGCAATAATTATAAATGAAAACATTAAGCAAGAGCGTGATACGGATGGAGAAAAACCCGTTATAGCAGCATAAATCCATATACCAATTAAACAAATTATAGCTGCCCATGCCCTGCGATTGTTGAGTAATATGCTAGCAATGGTTTGAAGTATGAGGTAAATAATACCTACGTGCAGGCCAGAGACTGCCAATACATGAATAATGCCGACATCTGAGAATAATTTTCTAGTAGTTTGCTGCAACTGAGATTTTTCACCTAAAGTTAGGGCCTGAGAAATAGCTAATGTTTCCTTATTAGTAAGGAACTTTTTTAGTATGGCAATCGCATTTTGCTGCTGTTGTATGGCCCAATTCGAAATAGAGGGTTTGCAGTCTTGAGTATATGATCTAAAATCTTGATTATTAATAAAGTGTTGATAATATACACCCTTTTCAGCCATAAATTGCTGGTAGTTAAATGCCCAGGGTTCATGGGGTTTTTTAATGCGTTTCGGGGTTCCGCTAATAAGAAATTGATCGCCATACTTTATGGCGTTACTGGTGTCAAAACTGAGCATGACTTTTGTATTTGTAGGTATCCAATTATGATTATGGTAAATTCTTGTAAATTCAGCTAAGGCACTAATACGCTTCTTTTTGATTGGTTTTTGAATGATTTCTGCAAAATATATTGAATTATTAGGTAATTTTGGTAATGCGTGTTGCTCCATCTGCTTTTGATTGGTCTGAAAATGATAAAAGAAAGAACAAAAAAGAGCTACCCAAGCCAAAGAGCTTGGTAATAATTTAGGGCATTTATTTCTAAATAAATGTGCTAATGCAAACCCACAAGATAAGGCAATAGGAATAACGAGAGGTAGTTCAATTTGGAAATATCTACCAAAAATTATACCAAGGATACTTATAAGGGTTATCCTCAAAAAAGGATATGGTGCCCACTTTAACATAAAACATCAGTTTTGTTTAATTAATAGTGGGTGTGTTTGATGTAATTGGGTAATTAATTTTTACAGAGAACGCTCCATTTTAATATGGCGAATGGCACATTCTTCAAACTCCTCTCCGACTTGTTTGAAGTCAAATTTAGCATACAAACCAGCAGCACTGAGTTGAGCATGTAAATAAAGTTTTTTATCATCAAGTGATTGGTTATTAATGTCTTCTAAAACGGCCTCCACTAAAGCTGATCCTACACCATTACTGCGTGCAGCTTTTTGTACTGCAAATCGCTCCAATTTTATACCATTATTAGTGATGCGCCACCTCGCTGTTCCACAGGGTTTCCCATCTATAAATGCAATAAAATGATGAGAGGAGTCTTCAAATTCGTCATATTCCTTCGATTCAGGCACATTTTGTTCTTGGACAAATACCTCTTGTCTTATATCCATTGCCCATTTTAGCTGTTCATTTGTCTTTATTTTTTTAACTTTAAGACTCATATATTTTTTTGTATACACTAATTAATGTAAAAATTGGGAATAATGTTACCCTACTTCATTATTTTTTTTTATTAGCATGATTACCAAATATTTTTGAAAACTTCTAAAAGGAATTTGTAGGTGTGTTCGCAAATCTTCCAAGTAAAAAATCAACATATTTTGCAAAATTTATTGAAAATAAATATAAATTGCATGAATTATGCTAAATTTGTTTAAATTTCAAACAAAATTCCTCGTTGCTTTAACTCAAAGTATTTCTTTTCATTAAAGGAATAGAGTTTACCGGGTCTTCCAGAACCTTGGTGTTTTTGTACTTCGTCTGTTTGGTCTAGCAAACCGTATTTCATGATTTTCTTCTTAAAATTTCTTCGATCAAGCGGCCTATTTAATACACTGCTATAAAGATTTTCTAGCTCTGAGAAGGGGAATTTTTTATCAAGTAACTCAAAACCAATGGGTTCATACTGTAACTTTCCTCTAAGCCTTTTCAACGCAACTTCTAAGATGTCATGGTGATCAAATGCCAACTTTTTAATATTATTTAGGGCAAACCATTGTGCTTCTTGTGCATCCGTATTGGCTTTAATTTCAAAAGCATCTGGCCTAACCAATGCAAAGTATGTAACGCTCACCACTTGTGCTCGAGGGTCCCGAGTGGGTAAGCCGAAGCTATAAAGTTGCTCCAAATAATTGATCTTTACGGCAGTTTCCTCGTGCAATTCACGGTAAATAGCATCCTCTAATGACTCACCATTCCTTACAAAACCACCTGGTAGAGCCCAGCAACCCTTGCAAGGCTCATTTTTCCGCTTAATGAGCAGTACAGACAGGCCTTGGGCTGAGCTATAGCCAAATACTACGGCATCGACTGCTACGAATATGTTTTGCTTAATATCCAATGATCACCTTTTATTTTCTCTCTAAAATTACGTAAATTTTATGAGATGCCAGGTAAGGTGTATCAATATTGGAATAATTGATATTTCCATCCAGTTGAATGGCTTCAAATTTGTGTTAAAATATTTTTTCATCATATTAATCTAATGGCCCTCCAATAAAAAGAGGAATTTTAATTGCTTCATAATGACCTTCTTGATCAAATACCTCAAAAACAAGCAAATAGGCGCCTATCCTTGCTCGACTTCCAGTTTGGTTCTCACCCTCCCATTTAAATGAGCCTGATCTGCCCAGCCAAGCATTTTGTGCAAGGTGTCTGATGGTGATTCCATGCTTATCATAAATGGCTACATTGCCTACTAAACCTGCTTTATCAAATTGATACGTAATAGTGGTAAAATTTGAAATACCTGCAGACTCAGGCGAAAATACTTCTGGATTGGCCTGTACCTTACCAATTTGTTCAAATGGTGGTAGTGACTGAGAGTTGAGATACCCTGGTGTGGCAAAGCCAGCCTGCTCACTAGCCGAGTGCCAATTTTCTTCAGTAGTTAGATTTAGCGGTGAAATACGCTCTAAGCTTATGCCTTTTGTATCAGTAATAAATTTACTGTGTATATTTTCATGGTAGGTTACCGAATCAATGATATGATTCCCATTTTTTAAAAATAGTTGAGCGCCTTCATTTGGTAAAGTAGGCAAATCAACTTCTATTGTTTGCTTTAAGTTTGTTTTAGGATAATGCTGCTGAAGAATAAACCTGTCTGAAGTAATTGCCAAGTGCTCATTTGGTTCTAAAATTAATGGACTTTTGAATAGGAATTCACATGCTGATGGGTCAGCATGCATTTCTTCCAATTTTGAAGTACAAATGGACAAGTCGTTTAGCCTTAAAGGGTCACTTGTTGCATTATAAATCTCAACAAATTCGACACCACCGCTATTTGGTGCATACAGAATCTCATTCCATACGAGGTCTCCGTTTACAGGAATTTTTGGCCACTTAAAGGAATGTGTGTTATCAGGATTTTGGCTTATGTTGCCGCTGCAATCACGTAATTGGTTGATCGTTAGAGTATAATTTGTTAATGAGTCTAATTCTTGTGTGAGTTCCATATAAAATTCATTGGTTTGGGTAGGCGTTTGAAAGATATGCTTAACCTCCAATGATTCGATTTGAATGTTTGAAGGAGTCAGCTGGATAATATTTGGAGGCTCATTAAGTCTAATGAGTAACAAATCTTTTCTAATTGGAAGAACTTGCTCTATTTTAGGCCCAAATAAATCAGGTTTTTCTGCTTTAATACTGTTTTCACGAGCTGGTGTGGCGCCATTTTCTGCTATTGAACTACCCCAATTATTTTCGCCACAGGGATAATTTGTGTCGATCATTTCCATCGAATAACCTCCCGATCGCTTAAAATAATCGTGCCATTCATTAAAATAGGTCATGACGAAGATTTCCTTTTCAGGTGTAGCAAGTGCTAAATAAGCCGTTTCATTGGGTAAATTCGGCCAATTTTTCATGGTTACACCACTATTTTCAATAAATTTTGCAGAAATGGTGCAATAATTCTTTGGGAGGATAGAAATATCATTACTTGTAATCTCATAATATGAATCATCAACAATTAGTATTAAGTTCTTTAGCGAAATGATTTTTTCGGTTGGGTTATAGATTTCCATAAACTCCTCTGTGAATAGTAAATTGGAGGTTGGGTCAGCATAAATTTCTGTGATGATCAGCTCATGCCAGGATGGCATTTTCCCTATACCAAATGAGTGCGTTAAATTAATTGGATTACCTTCGCAATTAGGTAGCTGATCAATGGTAATTTCATATATTTTTTGAGGTTGAAGAGGCTCATCGAAAGTCAAATTTACATAGCTGCTTAAACTTTTGTCAGTCTGAATTTTCTTTATAGTTTGTCCAGGAATGTTATATTTAGCCTTTAAAATATGGACTGTTGTTAGGATGGTTGAAAAGTGAATATTTATGGAGATGCTATCAACTATTTCAATAAACTGAATGGAGAGCGGGCTTTCTGAGTTTTTGCCAGAAAATGCATTTGGCCGGCTTGGCGTGCCTCCTTGTGCGTTTGTAGAAAACCCCCAAGTATTTTTAGTGATACAAGTATTATCAAAGCTGGCTTTTTCCAAGCTCCAACCTCCTTCAATTTTATCGTCACTCTCAAACCAAGAGGCATCAAAATAAGTCCAATCCAGTTCTTTCCCTGTAGGCATAATTAAGGCAAGCGTGTCACCAGTGTTTTTTATGGATTTCCAATCTGTTAGCATTAAATAAGGTTTAATTTTTGAAGAATCTGATTCAGATGGCCCTAGGGTTACATATTCTTTTGGGGATAGTGAAAAACTTGGGAGCACGACGTGCTGGTTGCCCATCATTAATTTAAAATAATGCAGGTTAATGGTGGAATCGCTGTGATTGTAAATCTCTACAAACTCATGTTCTGGTAAATCTACACTGGGGCTGGGATCTGCCATGATTTCACTAATTTGCAGAGCCTGATAGGGCAATTCCCTAGGTGTAACATACTCGAAATGGTACTTTTCTTTTTTAATGGGGTTTTCATATTCATCCATTACACCAGTTATGGTCAGGGTATATTCACCATTTGCTATTGGCGGGTAATGTAATCGTACCACTGAGGGGAAGGCTGGGTCAAAATGGATGCTTTTTGGATAAAAAATGCTGGAATCACCTTGCAACGCATAGGAAAATGATGAAAAGAGGCTGTTTTCTTGAAGACTTTCATTGAATTTTAATAAAAAATAGTCCTTGAACTGCACTTCAAAATGCTCCAAAGTAGGGGGTAAGGTATCGTATACAAATTGGTGTTTGGAGCCGGGAAAATACTGATCAAATATTGAAAATAAAGAATCGACTTTTAATTCATAAACCTGCTCGACTTGAAAAGTTGAATCAACAATCAACTGAACTCCTAAGTCGTCACTATCAGGTACTGAATTTATAATATCGAATGCTGGAATTTGCACATATTCGGCAAAATCCGGCCGAATTTGCCTATCAAACGTTACTTTTAGCGATCTGGGGTTGGTAATTTTAAGTTGCTCAATGGGGTTAATGTAAGTAAACTCAATCGTATCTGTCAAGCCAATATTACCCTGTAAATCTTCAAATGGATTTATTATTATTTGATAAGAGAGATTCTCTTCAAACGGTTGCTCAAATAGTAATTTAATCGCGTTTGAACTAGCATATGATTGTTCAATGATGGAATTTTCTGAATTTACAGCTTCAAGTGAGTTGTCTAATGGGTTTTGTTGGAGGTTTTTACTGAAATTAATTACTAATGCATGCGGATTCAGCAGCTTGGTGTTGGCAACTTGGGGATATTGGTTGGTAAAGTAGATGGTGTCATTTAAAATATGGTCGAACTGATCGCTTAAGTTTATCATTGCCAACTGATGTTGATCGGCTCCAATGGGCTGATCAAAATGGATAAATACTTGGCTGCTGTCATATTTTGGTTGGTTTATGGAAGAAATGGTTAGCGTAGGCACTTGAAGATGGCTGGTCCAATCTTCTGAAAAATGAAC
>JAUIFR010000057.1 GCA_030430325.1 Bacteroidia bacterium
GCTTAAGCGCTACTCACATCAACACAAATATATCACGGCACAAATTGCCTGTGCCTGGGAAGAAATTCTTGGTAAATCCGTTGCCATCAAAACATCAAGTATTAAGCTTAATCAAAGAAGTTTAATCGTTAAGTTAAATTCTGCTGTACTTCGTCACAAATTATCTATGGATTCTGATAAAATTATTCAAAGACTCAAAGAAAAACTTCCACATATTTCGATTGAAACCATTCTTTTTTATTAGTGCTGGCATGCTAGACCTAAATGATTATCAGTATGTATTGCCCAAATCATCTATTGCACAATATCCTACAGAAAAGCGTGATGAGGCAAAGTTACTAATTTATAGAGATGGCAAAATAGAACACCATCAATTCTCAAGTATACTTGAACAGCTAACAGACCGACATCATATCTTTTTTAATAATACAAAAGTTATACCTGCTAGAATGCTTTTCACGAAATCTACGGGAGCTCAAATCGAAGTGCTTTTATTACAACCTGCAACCCTAAATGGTCCTATTCATCATTCGTTTTCTGGCCAAGGCCCGTCTATTTGGAAATGTATGATTGGAAATAAAAAAAGATGGCCCTCAAATGGCGTTTTGGAAAAGGAAATAATAATAGAGGGAAATGTTGTTCTTATCCGAGCACAATGGGCTGATCGTGAATCAAATGAGATCGTTTTTTCATGGGATGATACCACTTATGACTTTGATCAAATAATTGCAAACTGTGGTAAAACACCCCTACCGCCTTATATTGAGCGGGATTCTGATCAAAAAGATTTGGGAAGGTACCAAACGGTGTATTCACAGCATAAAGGTGCTGTTGCAGCACCCACGGCAGGATTGCACTTTACAACTGAAATTATTGATCAACTTAAGCAAAATCATTTGGTATCCTATGCGACGCTTCATGTAGGTGCAGGTACTTTCCAGCCTATCAAAGAGCAAGATGTGATGAAGCATCCCATGCATCAGGAGCAATGGTGTTTTACTAAAAGTACTGTAAAGGAGTTAGCAAAAAATAACTTACCAATATTGGCAGTAGGTACTACGAGTCTACGTGCCTTAGAGAGTTTATATTGGTATGGGCATGCCATTTATTTTGATCAACTCGAAGGGCATACTATACCCAAGCTATACCCTTACCAACAGAAAGAACTACCATCGCGTTCACAAATATTTAATTTTTTAAATAATTATTTGGTTGATAATAAGCTAGATACCCTATGGGGTGGTACAGAGCTCATGATTTTCCCTGGATACAAATTCCAAATGTGTGATGGCCTCACGACGAACTTTCATCAGCCAGGATCAACACTATTGTTGCTTATTGCAGCTTTTGTTGGTGAAGAATGGCGAAAAATTTATGAAGAAGCTTTACATAAGGACTATCGTTTTTTAAGCTATGGCGATACCTCCTTACTTTGGAGAACAAAATTGTAAATGCCGAGCAATTAATAGTAATTTATTTTGAATATCTTAAGATTATTTATTTTTTTTGTATTTTTGCAAGAATGCTTAATTTTTTTAGACTTAAGTTATATGAAACTCTCCTTGACACAGTCAGAGCTAAAGGCGGTGAAGCAAAGCTTTACTTTGCTGTATTCCCTTTTAGCAAATAGTAATGTTGATCAGGAACGCCTCGTTAACTGCATGTATAAATGGGGACTACAATTAGGTATTCATAAAGAAGAAGTAGATCGAATTATCACAAATGTTCGACCCGTTAATGAAAAACAAGATTCTTTAAAAGCCATTGAGCATATTTACCACCTAGTTTATCTTATTTATTTGGATGGAGAAGTTGAGGATGATGAACTTTACCTTACCATGCATTATGTTGAAAGCCTTGGTTATAGCAGTAATATTGTCAAAGACTTGATCCAGGCGATATCTTCTGCTCCCTATAAAGAAATAAATAAGAAGCAGTTGCAAACATTTGTGTGGAACGATTTGAAAAGTATTTTAGAAGAAAACGCAACACCTTCCAACTAGGAAATCACGTTTCTCGTTATTGAACAAATTTCAAAAATAATCCGAGTAGATTTACTTTGTAATAAAAGATTATTGCCTTATTTTTGCAGTCCATAAATTGTAATTCAAACAGCAGTAAAATGTCAAATAAAGGAAAAATAACTCAGGTGATCGGTCCGGTAGTAGATGTTAGTTTTGAAGCAGAAGGAGCGACACTACCAGATATATTAAATGCATTGCATGTTACTAAACCAAATGGGCAAATTATTGTGCTCGAATGCCAGCAGCATTTAGGGGAAGATCGAGTGCGTACCATCGCTATGGATAGTACGGAAGGGTTAGTTCGAGGTTTGGAAGTGGTTGATACAGGTAGCCCGATCGAAATGCCCATTGGAGATGATGTTAAGGGCCGGTTGTTTAATGTAACAGGCGAGGCGATCGATGGTATTGCTCAGCCAAAAGGAGAGAAGGGGTTGCCGATTCATAGGCCTGCGCCTAAGTTTGAGGAGCTTTCTACTTCTACAGAGGTACTTTTTACTGGTATTAAGGTAATTGATTTACTAGAGCCTTACGTAAAAGGAGGTAAAATTGGTTTGTTTGGTGGTGCTGGTGTTGGTAAAACGGTACTTATCATGGAGCTTATCAACAATATTGCTAAGGCCTATTCGGGTCTTTCAGTATTTGCTGGTGTAGGAGAGCGTACACGTGAGGGGAATGATTTACTTCGCGAGATGATCGAATCTGGCGTAATCAAGTATGGTGATGCATTTATGAAGTCAATGGAAGAAGGAGACTGGGATTTGAGTAAGATTGATCATGAGGAGCTTGCCAAGTCACAAGCAGCATTGATTTTTGGTCAGATGAATGAACCTCCAGGTGCAAGAGCACGCGTGGCTTTATCTGGACTTACAATGGCTGAGTATTTTAGAGATGGAGAAGGTGATGGCCAAGGAAGAGATATTTTATTCTTTATCGATAATATATTTAGGTTTACACAAGCAGGATCTGAGGTATCTGCCCTACTTGGAAGGATGCCATCTGCTGTGGGTTACCAGCCTACATTGGCTACAGAAATGGGGGCTATGCAGGAACGTATTACTTCTACTAAGAAGGGGTCGATCACATCGGTACAGGCCGTTTATGTGCCAGCGGATGACTTAACTGACCCCGCGCCAGCTACTACCTTTACCCACTTAGATGCTACCACCGTACTTTCGCGTAAAATTGCAGAGCTTGGAATTTATCCTGCAGTGGATCCACTCGATTCTACTTCTAGGATTTTGAGCGCAGAAGTGCTTGGAGATGAGCATTATAATACAGCTCAACGTGTGAAAGAGATCTTGCAGCGCTACAAAGAACTGCAGGATATCATTGCAATCCTCGGTATGGATGAATTAAGTGAAGAAGATAAACAAGTAGTGCACCGTGCTCGTAGGGTACAGCGATTCTTATCTCAGCCGTTCCACGTAGCAGAGCAGTTTACAGGTATCCCTGGAGTACTAGTAGATATTAAAGACACCATTAAAGGGTTCAATATGATTATTGATGGTGAGCTAGATCATTTACCTGAAATGGCCTTTAACTTAGTTGGTAGCATTGAAGAGGCTGTTGAGAAAGGCGAAAAGATGATGGCAGAAGTTAGTGCATAATTTAATTTAGTCGATATGTTTTTAGAAATTATCACACCTGATCAGAAAATATTTGAGGGAGAAGTACAATCAGCTACATTCCCCGGCAGTGATGGGTCTTTTCAGGTATTGTCAGATCATGCGCCCCTAATTAGCTCTCTAGGAAGTGGTACACTTAGGTACACGGCTAAAGGAACTGAAACAGAAATGCAAGTCGATGGTGGAGTGGTAGAGGTACTAAATAATGCAATTATAGTATTGGCAGAAGGTGTAAAAAATTAAATTCAACCATAGTTTACATTCAATTTTTGTTTTAAATCAATACTGAGAAAGTAGTGAAAATAATAATTAATTTTGCCGATTTTATTCAAAATAAATTATTTTTTGATTGAATTTTGCTAAATTTATTGAATTAATAGGTTGCTATTTATCTAGTTGATCATTAAACCATGAATTGATAATTATACTGACTTTATACAAATGGAATCTATTTTAAGGTATGAGTTAAAATAGCCAGAAAGCATTTATGTTGATTAAAATTTGCTAGTTTTGATTAAATATTAAAATTGAAATAAACATATTTTAACCATGTGGAAATATTTAACGGCATCCTTTGTGTTTTTCCAAAGTTACTATTTGCAAGGGTCATCTAATTTAGATCAAATATTAACTCTTCACAAGTTACAGCAAAAGTATCATCTAGAAAAAATGGCTCAGGAGTTTGCTGAGCTAATGACCGACAGTTGTATTCAGGTTAACCGAGGTGAAATTGTTCATACTACTCAAAAAGAAAATATCGAACGTTTTACCGCATATTTTGATTTTGTAGAATTCGAAAAATGGGAAGACCTCGCCCCACCAATTGTGCGATTTTCAGCCGATAGCACCATGGCCTATACCATTGTAAACAAAATTGTTATAGCCACTTACCAGGATCAGGATAATCAAAAAATTAGAGGGACAACGGAGTTTTCGTGGGTAGCCATTTATATAAAAGGACCTGATGGTTGGAAAATCGACTGTGTTGCATCCACCAATAAGCCGGATGTTATGGAAAAGTTCAACAAATAATTTTTGATTATTTGACCAGAATTTCATAGTTTATCTAAGGTTAAAACTAGTTTAGTTTAGCCTAATCACAATGCAAGTTACTACAATATTTTTTTATATGGTTATCACTTTAGATCGACAGCAGCTTAATATCCGAGTAAAGCCCTTTCCGCTTAAACGTGCTAAAACCTATCAGAATGATAATATAGAACAGTTTTATGTAGAATTACCAATTACCTGATGATCAAGAATCCAAGCAGTATGAGCTCTATGCAATGCTAAAAGATGGACGGAAAGTTAAAGTTTTATATACCTATGATGCGTCTCAGGCCCAATATATTGAGAAAAAAATGAAGCAATTCCTTAAAATTAAGGACTTTAGAATGCCCTTGGAGTTTGAAGGTGATCAAAAAATTAGGAGAGAAGAACTTGCTCGAAAAAGCGAAAAAGAATTTGACCCAACGGCAATGTGTCTGGATGGGGGAGGTAAGCATCTGGGAAGAAAATAATAACTCCATGAATGTGCAAATTGTACTGTCTACAAGGCTTCCCAATCAAGTAACATTGGATAGGGAGGTGTATAAATTATTAAGAAAATATAGTGGTAAAGCCTTTGACCAAAAGAAGCAGGTGGGTAATGAGATTAACCAATACATTTATCAAACTGATGAGCGCAATAAGCAGCTCAGAGTAACGCTGCAAGAAGGGATGAGTGCAAACGTATTTTCTGGAGTTAAGGTAAAGCAAACGTCATTTAGTAATTTACTGCCAAAGCAGTCAGCGTAATAAAAACAAATAAAATATTCAACGAAATTAGCAAAGTATAATCAAATAAATCAAAAATTACACTAATTTTGTAACTTTTACAAGTAGAAACTCGTTTTTATAAATAAAAGTTATAAGAAATTATCGGTGTATAGCCCAAAGGAAATACTTAAAAAATACTGGGGATATGATGCCTTTCGGCCATTACAAGAAGATATTGTAAATGCAACGTTGAAGGGAGAAGACGTGCTCGCGCTGTTGCCCACTGGCGGAGGTAAATCCATTTGTTTTCAGGTGCCAGCACTGTGCAAAGGAGGTGTGTGTATTGTGGTATCACCACTTATTGCACTCATGAAGGATCAAGTGGAGCAGCTGCAAAAAAGAGGTATCAAGGCAGTGGCTTTGTATAGTGGTATGCACCCAAAGCAAATTGATATTGCACTGGATAATGCCATTTATGGCAATATTAGCTTTGTGTATGTGTCTCCAGAGCGCCTTCAAACAGAATTGTTCATCGAGCGTGTACAGAAAATGAATGTTTCGCTCATTGCGGTGGATGAGGCACATTGTATTTCACAGTGGGGCTATGATTTTAGACCACCATACCTCGAGATTGCAGCGTTTAGGGAGCAATTTGAGGGGGTTAACATGATTGCCGTAACAGCTACCGCTACGCCAGAAGTGCAGGTTGATATTATTGATAAACTAAAATTTAATACGCCATCAAAATTCCAAAAAAGCTTTGCCCGTGAGAATTTAGCCTATGTAGTGAGGCATGTGGAGCATAAAAAGTCGAAACTTTTAGAAATATTAACCAAAACAAAAGGGTCAGCTGTAGTTTATGCTCGAAATAGGAAACATACAAAAGAGATTGCTCAATTTTTGATTGAGCATCAAATATCTGCAGACTATTATCATGCTGGCTTATCAAGTGACAACCGTACACAAAAGCAAGCTCGTTGGATAAAAAATGAGGTCCGCGTAATTGTAGCTACTAATGCTTTCGGTATGGGTATTGACAAGCCAGATGTTAGGCTGGTAGTACATATGGATTTGCCAGATAGTATCGAAGCCTATTTTCAGGAGGCAGGCCGTGCAGGTCGTGACCTGCGCAAGGCCTATGCCGTTATTTTATTACAGCCCTCCGATCCAGAAACCCTTATCGAGAAATCGAAAAAAAGCTACCCTGAGGTGACGTATATCCGCCATATTTACCAGTGTTTAATTAATTATTTCCAATTAGCATTTGGTAGTAGCGGAGGTCGCAGCTATGATTTTGAAATTTTTGCCTTTACCTCCAGGTTTAACCTTGATATGGTGGAGGCATTTAGAGCACTAAAACTGTTGGAAGAAACAGGTTATATCATGCTAAGTGATGCCTATTATCACCCATCTGTATTGCATTGCTCGATGAACCAATCTGAATTGTATAAGTTTCAAGTAGCCAATGCAAACCTTGATCCATATATCAAAGCAGTACTTCGATTGTATGGTGGAGCTTTATACAGTCACTTTGTAACAATTTCTGAAAAAAAAATAGCGAATTACTTAGAAATAGAAGAAAATGATGTGGCAATTGCCCTAAATAAACTTAATATTCAGGGGGTTATGGCATATAAGCCCCAGGCTACTAAACCTCAACTTAGTTTTACTCTACCTATACAAAAGGCATCCACACTGGGGCTCGATCAAAAACGCATCGAAGAAAGAAGGGATGTGATTATAACCAAAGCTAAAGCAATGGCAGAATATGTTTCGAGCACTAATCGATGCAGGAGTAGACTTTTGCTGGCCTATTTTGGGGAAGAAGATAGCCCAGCTTGTGGCGTATGTGATTACTGTGATGAGCTTAGACGAAATAGCCAATTGGATGAAAACGTGGTAGCAGATGCTATCATTAAATTGCTGCACCAGAGGCCCATGCTGCCAAGCCAATTGTTTTTAATAATTCCTGATAAAAATCATTGGCAGTACGAGCAAGTGCTGAAAAACTTATTAGATGAAGAAAAAGTTTACCTAGATGGTCATGGTAAATTGGCGTTGAAAGCAGGTTGAGTTTAAATCATATTTACTTCACCCTTCAGATGGGTCTCATAAGCTCGCATGGTATTCATTAACAAGGCGGCAATAGTCATTGGACCAACTCCACCTGGTACAGGTGTGATATAACTGCACTTGGGTGCTACTTCTTCAAAGGATACATCTCCTTTTAATGCATAGCCACGTTTTTTGGAGGCATCCTCTACTCGAGTAATGCCCACATCGATGACAACAGCACCTTTTTTTACCATGTCGGCAGTGATAAGGCCTGGTTTGCCAACGGCGGTAATAAGAATATCAGCCTCCTTAGTATATTGTTTTAGATTTTCGGTATATCGGTGACATAATGTTACGGTAGCGTTACCAGGATCACTATTTCTGCTCATCAGCAAACTCATTGGTGTGCCTACAATATGGCTCCGACCTACAATCACACAATGTTTACCAAAGGTATCAATCTTGTAATACTTAATTAATTCGAGGATACCTAATGGTGTAGCAGCTATATTGCCTGGCCTAGCTAATGCAATTAGGCCTTGGTTAATCGGGTGGAACCCATCTACATCTTTTGAAGGGCGTATCTTCGCATTAATATCTTTCTCGTCAATGCCCTTGGGTAGTGGTGCTTGTACGATAATTCCATCTATATCTTCGTCCTTATTTAATTTTTCTAATAGAGAAATTAGCAGATGCGCTTCAATTGATTGGTCAAACTCCAATAGCTTTGCGGTAATACCTACTTGCTCGCACTTTTTAACTTTTGCCCGCACATAAGTGTGGCTTGCAGGGTCAGTACCAATAAGTACGATGGCCAATGTTGGAGGTCGATTTCCCTGACTCAGAAACGTATTAACTTGTTTTTGAATGCTTTCGATTAAAGATTCGGCCACTTTTTTACCATTAATAATTGTCGTACTCATAAGTCAAATTTAAGTCTTAATTGATGAATTCCATAAAAAAATGTGTTAATTTGCATGAAATTATATGTCCAAAAGGCTTGGCATCCGAAATTATTATTACTATATTTGCAGCCCTATAAATATTACTACGATGAGTGAATTGATAAAACTGGTTGAGCAAGATTACGCGGAAGCACGGAACAAGTATCCTGAGTTTAAGTCAGGAGACACAGTAAATATCCATGTTAAAATTAAGGAAGGTAATAAAGAGCGTATTCAGCAGTTTCAAGGAGCAGTAATACAGCGTAGAAATGTAAATACCAACGGTGAAACATTTACGGTCAGAAAGATTTCAAATGGTGTAGGTGTAGAGCGTATTTTTCCATTACTTTCTCCCAATATTGAGAAAATAGAGGTCTTACGAAAAGGTAAAGTGAGGCAAGCAAGAATCTATTACCTTCGTGGTAAGCATGGTAAGGCAGCACGTATTCGTGAGAAGCGATAACCATTAATTACGTTAGTTTTATTGAGGTAAATTTCAAACTAAGTCCCTATTTAGTAATTTATTGCTACAATATTTCAATTCTTTAAGGTTTAGAAAAAATACTAAATTTTGCCATTTTTCATACATTGTACTTTAAGTATAATTTTTTGCTGAAAACTAATTTAAAAGTTGTGTAATTTTATACTGTAATTTAATTTCTAAACAGTCAAATTATGCGAATTAGTAAGTACGACATTCCGTTCATTTTAAAAATTTTTTCGCTTACTTCAATTTTATTTTTTTACAGTTTTATCAGCAATTTTGATTTGAGTATTTTAAATAAATCAAAAAATAATCAAGTTTCAAAAACTGATTATATTCACACAACTAAATCCAAAGCAACTGCTTTAAGTGTTTTTAAATCAGTTCGCTATAAAGATTCAGGTTCTGAGGTGAAGCCCCTTGAATTGAAGAAAAACAACCCATTAAATAGAACTTTTTAAAAAAAAATCGAATTTTTTTTGATGGGGGGGTTACCTTTTCCTTATAAGTAGTATTAACCTATAGCAACACACCTCTTATTAATACATTGCACACACAATTTATTCATGCACCTAGAACCTGAAAGCCTTTTCCCAAAGGCTTTCATTTTCTTTATTTTAAAAAAATAAGAAAAAATAGAACTTAAATTGGGTATAAATAGATTAGAATATTACAAAAAAAATAAAATATTACATTCGGCTCTCCTGTGCCCATTTTGTTAACTCTTGATACCAAGCTTTGCCAAATACTCGCTCCAATGGTTCTCTAAGAAATTTGTATAAAGTTAGTTTGAGGCTTTGCCCAAGTGAGCACGCAGCATCACAAATTTCCCATTTATGGTAATTTAGAAAAACAAATTCTTTAGTCTGTGTAATACGAATGGGGTACAAATGGCAAGAAATAGGTTTTATAAATGGAGTGTTTCCTTCACGGTAAGCCTTTTCTATTCCACACCCTAATGTACCATTATCATCCCATACTGCGTAGACACACTCTTTACCACTAATTGTGGGCGTAGAAAAATCACCATCTTCATCTAACACATACAGCCCTTGTTGTTCAATTTCTTCCCGCCCCTGCTCTGATAGGTAAGGTGCAATATTTTCATACTCATCTTCCAAAATCAAAAGCTCGTCCTCAGTCAATGGTGCTCCAAGATCCCCTTCAATACAACATGCTCCCTTACATTTTTTTAGGTCACATACAAAATGGGTATCCAATATTTCCTCACTTATTACAGTATTACCAATTTGTATCATGATAATTCCTTCATTCTTCTATAAATAGCTACAAAAAAGCCAAAAATCACCAATATAAATCCTGCCCAAAGTAAATTGATGTATGGCTTTTCAACCACCTTCAATATCACATAGTCTTTTCCTGTAGTTTTAACTCCAAGCTCAAATGAAGCCTGCTCGGGATGAATGGCCTCTACCCATAGCTGAATGCCCATTTCTTCATCAACTTCTGCTGGTCGGGCAACCATGTTTTCTTTAATTAAATAAACCGGTCTATAATTTATTATTTTAATACCCGTATTTAACTCAATATCCAACTGGATCACGTAATCTTTTTCATTTAATTCTATATCTTCATACTCAAATATACGTTGTACTCCCCTGAAATGAGCAATATAGTCATTGAGCTGAAAGGTATCACCTAGTGAGATGGTCATTTTTTGGGTATCAGACCACTCCGGTTCGGCATCTGGATCAGGCACTGAGCTTACATGCGTATACAGGTCCTTGTTCCAATACTTTTTAATAGCTGGGCTCGCCAAAAGGCCCATGGTAGGGTTAATTTGGGCCCTAGGGTATAAGGAAAAAGAATTGATATCAGGGGCATCAAAGTACACCTCATAATAAATATCCTCTTTGCTTACCTCTATGGTGTCTCCACGTTTTAGGTTTAACTTGTAGTCATTATATAGGCTATCTTTTAGGATCATTAGATGTGGATCCTCAGTTGAAACTAGCAAACTTAATGGTACGTAGTGATTTGTACCTTTGATTTTCTTTCTTCTACCTTGGTAGGTAACGTCCATTTGTGCTACTTTTCTGCTTTCACCAATCCACAGGATGGTGTTTTCGTTATTAAATTCAACATCAGCTTCTTTTGAAATAATGAGACCCGTTTTATTGAGTGAAATTACTTTGCTATATCCGGCCGAAAATAAAATTCCAATAAACATAAAACCAATACCAATATGTGCTAGCGCACCTGCCGTTAGTACAAACTTTTGCTTTGCTAATTTTATTAAAATCAGTGCATTTGCTACAATACCATAAATGCTGAAGAAAAATAATAGTATGTATTTAAAATCGTATACTTTAAGTATAGAAATGCCAATTGTGGCAATTAATAAACTAAATAATAAAGGTGTGACATATACCTCCCTAAAATTGCGCAGGGTGAATTTGTTCCACCAAATAAGCTGTATTGTACCTGTTAGTATCGAGATGCCTAAGCAAAACCAAAGTTGAAAGTTTGAATAGAATGATACTGCATCTGCCGGTGGCGCGATATTTGCAACGCCTCCAAATAATTCTTTTACCGAATTAAAAACTGGAATTGAAGTAGGGATAAGCACCTGAAAAGACATGAGACAGAGCATAATACAGCCTACAAACATCCAGAATGATGAAGAATAAATGGCATCTTCCTTCGTATTGGATGGCATCTCTTTCCATCTTTTTATTAAAAGTAAGGCAGAGAGCCCAACAAATAACAATAAAAATAGCAGCAATTGCCCAGAAAGCCCCAAATCGGTAAACGAATGCACAGAGCTATCGCCCAGGATACCACTTCTTGTCAAAAAAGTACTGTACAGTATGAGCAAAAAGGCAGCAATGATCAAAATTACACTAAGCCGATATGCTTTTCGTTTATTTTTAAATAAAATGATGGCATGAATGGCCGCAATGAGTATCAACCAAGGTACATAAACGGCATTTTCGACGGGGTCCCAATTCCAATAGCCTCCAAAATTTAGGGTTTCGTAAGCCCAATATGCTCCCATCACGATACCAATCCCTAAAATAATGGCTGCCAATTGAAGCCAGGGCAACATGAGCCCGATCCATTCGGTATATTTTTTCTTCCAAAGCCCAGCAATACACAGGCTAAATGGTACTAAAGTCAGGGCAAAACCTAAAAATAGAGTTGGCGGATGTATCACCATCCAATAATTTTGAAGCAAAGGATTTAGGCCTGTGCCATCTTCGGGTATATATTCAGGGTTTGATTTAAATATCGGCGCATCGATTACGTCACTTACCAACAAAAAAGGCGAACTACCTATTTTTACATCGAATATCACTATTCCTAAAAGCATGGAGCAAAGTACGGCCTGTACTAAACAAAATACCACCATAAATGGTGCTTCATATTGCTTTAATCGCTTAATTAGAAATAGGGCAATAATGGCTTGCCAAAATATCCAAATTAAGAAACTACCCTCTTGGCCCTCCCAAAGACAAGAAACTAAAAACTGTGTGGAGAGCTGAAGGGACGAGTGTGACCAAACGTAATAATATTCAAAAAAGTGGTGGTACAGCATCATTAAAATGATAACCAGCACCCCTACAATTGAGATACAATGGATAATGAGTGTCGTGCGAGCATAAAGTAACCATGCGGGTTGCGCTACCTGGCTTTTATTATTTATAAAATACGAAACCGCTGTAACGATTGCACTTACAAATGCAACGATTACGAATAAATGTCCAATGTCACCAATGTATGACCTCCACATACTCAACACTTAAGGCTAATTAACTTTGTATACTTTTGTTCGGGCAATTTTATCTCCAAATCTTATTTTGTCATGTGTAAGCACCATGGCAGCATCAAATATATTAAATATTGGTATTAAAAGAGTTACCGACCTGATGATGGCGGTGGTGTAATCATTTGTAATGGACTCGCCAGTGGTATCTGAGTAAACTTTAAGATTCAGTAATTTTTTACCTATGCTCTGACCATCAAAAAAAGGTAAGGCATCTCGGGTTAATAAATAGGCGGCACCAGCAATTGCTCCAAACGGAATAAGGCTGAGCCCACCAATGACAAGGCCATCAATGATTGCTGCTAACAATCGATGAATCGGCTCAGCTAATTGATTATTACCTATTTCATAATTTGACATCTTTTTTGTCATTTATATCTAAAAATTAAACGCTTGTTTCTGCCACAGCCTCTTTTTTGTTTTTTAGAAGTTGTTTTACCATCAAGATAGCTTCTCGCATGGAATCCCCACTTGATACGTTCTTGCCAGCAATACCATAAGCTGTGCCATGGCAAGGTGAAGTCCTAATAGATGGTAACCCTAAGGTTACATTTACACCTTTTTCAAATTCAAGTGCTTTGAAGGGTATTAGGCCTTGATCGTGATACATAGCTAGCACAGCATCGTATTTTAATTGTTGTCCACTTCCAAAGAACCCATCTGCTGGAAATGGTCCAAAAACAAGTTGATTTTTAGCTTTGAACTCCTCAAGGGCAGGTGTAATTATATCAATTTCTTCTTTACCCAAAAGACCACCTTCTCCGGCATGGGGGTTTAGACCCAACACGGCAATTTTAGGTTTAGCAATGCAAAAATCCTTTTTCAAAGACTTAAGTAACGTCTTTAGCTTAGCAGAAATATTTTCAGCAGTTATATTTTGAGAAACTGTAGACAAAGGAATATGTCCGGTAAGTTGCGCAACCCTAAACCGTTCACCAGCAAGCAGCATCACCACGTCGTCTACCTTAAATTTATTAGCAAAATACTCCGTATGCCCATTAAAAGGCTCATGATCTTGAGGTATTTTACTCTTATTTACTGGGCCGGTTACAATACCATCAATAAACCCATCTTTGAGATCACTGGTGGCTTGCTCCAGTGCTTTAAAAGCATATGCGCCAGCCTCATCACTTTCTTGCCCAGGAGTTATATTTACGGTCTCATTCCAACAATTTATGACATTAATTTTTTTATTGTTCACTTGGCTTGCATCGCTGAGCTGAACATAATTAAACCCATTAATATTATATAGTTTTTTATAAAAAGAGAGCACTTTTGCCGAACCATATATTATTGGTGTAATCATTCTGAGTAATCGATTGTCTTCTAGCGCTTTAATGATCACTTCAGGGCCTACGCCATTATAATCACCAATGGTAATTCCAATTATGGGCTTATGGTTAATTTTTGAATTTGACATAGCACAAATATAAGCTTAATTTGACATAATTGGATACTGATCTTGAAAACTTTGTAAACAAAACGTTGGTACATTAAGGTTGTGGCATGTTTCTTGTTAATTTGTTGGGTGGTATGTTAATTTTATATAAATTTATATTAAAAGGGACCAATACCATTTTCTAAGAATTACGTTCGAATTGGATTTAAGCCTGTAATAGGCAAAGTGAGATGGCAAATAATAAGGAAAAGATAGCAGCGACTGTTTCAATTAAGAATAGGAAGGCAAGCTACGAATATGAGTTTTTGGATAAATACGTTGCTGGGATTGCGCTTCAGGGGACGGAGATTAAGTCTATTCGGCAGGGTAAGATTAATTTGCAAGATGCTTATGGGGTGTTTTTTAAGGGTGAGTTATGGTTGAAACAGCTACATATTTCTCCTTATATAAATGGCACTCATTATAATCATGATGAGGTACGTGATCGCAAACTGCTTTTAAAAAGGGCAGAACTTCGGAAACTAGAACGAAAGTTAGACGAAAAGGGCCTTGCCATTATTGCAACTAAGCTTTTTATTAATAATAAAGGGCTTGCTAAAGTTGAAATTGCGTTGGCACGAGGCAAAAAATTATATGATAAGCGAGCAAGTATTAAAGAAAAAGATGTTAAAAGAGACTTGGAACGCATAAAATATTAAATGAGCACATTAGAAAAAGGAATTTGTAGATTAAGCATTGTCCCGGTAAGGAGTGGTCCCACAGAGCAAAATGAAATGGTCACACAGCTTCTGTTTGGAGATCATTATACCGTCCATGCGGTGAGCGAAAACAATAAATGGATTAAAGTTTCAGCGGCATTTGATGGGTATACAGGTTGGATCAGCAAGACGCAGCATACCACCATTTCAAATGATTATTTTGAACAAATCAATTACCTTGATTTTAAGGTTTGTTTAGATTTGGTCTCGCACATATTATATAAGAAGGAGTATATTTATATTACCATAGGGAGTATTTTACCCATTTCAAGCAATGAACTTTTTAAGATGGAGGAGCGACTTGCCTTCAATGGAGAGTCTAAAAACTTGAGTCAAAAAAGTGGTTTTGAGTTTCTGAAGAAAATTAGTTTACGATATATTAATGCGCCCTATTTATGGGGTGGTAAGTCTCCATTTGGGATAGATTGCTCCGGTTTTATGCAGCAGATTTTTAAAATATGTGGGTATAAATTGCCGCGTGATGCGAGCCAGCAAGTTGAGGCAGGCAGGGAGGTATTAAGTTTGTCCGAAGCAAGGCCGGGTGATTTAGCTTTTTTTAAAAATGAAAAAGATAACATATCACATGTCGGGCTATTATTAGAAAATGATGAGATTATTCATGCTTCAGGCAAGGTTCGCATAGACGCCATTAATGGCAAAGGTGTTTATAATAAAGACCTGCATAGTTATACATATGGGTTACCCCAATTAAGAAGGATTTTGCCTGATTAGTAGAAGTTGGCAAAATTATTGCAAGGTTTTTATTCAAAATTATTATGAGATAAAATTCCAAGTTTATATTATTGCAGTAAACTATTAATTATGAATTTTGAGGCATTAAATAAAGATTTGTTAGAGATCATCAAGATAAAGAATGAATTGAGTAAAATCAGTTATGATAATGAGAAATATGATGAGATCGAAGAGCAATTGCATGACCTAGAGGATAGTTTTAGTGAAAATCATGGTGATTATTTGGAAGATGTGTTACATGATGTACATGATGAGCTTTGTCCGGATAACGACGTGCTTTTGCCTATAGCCTATTTAGCTAACAATTATATTGATAATGGTGTGAGTGAAAGCGGTGCTCCAATTTATGATGTCATGCCCAATGAGGGTGTTCCAGTAGAGGTGGATGATTTTCCTGGTAAGGAGACCCGTTTAGTATTTTTACCATCTCCTACTCGCCTAGTTTTGCAAATTGGCAAAGAACAGCGAGAAGAGGTTTGGCGTAGTGAAGGATAGCCTTACAAATGCCTGGCGAAGTGCAATCAAACGCTTTGCACACTATTTAAAATTGGAACGCTCCCTCGCTGATTTATCGGTAGAAAGTTACCAGCAAGACATTGCCAAGCTAGAGCAGTTTTTGGGAATCAAGAAGTTAGAAATTGGCCCAGACGATGTTACGCACTATCATATCCTAGATTTTTTGGAGTATATTCATGAACTTGGGCTATCTGCGTATACTCAGGCGCGGATGCTGTCAGGTATTAAAGCTTTTTATAAATACTTGATGTATGAAGAGGTGATTTCAGATAACCCCACCAAGCTCATTGAAGGGCCCAAAGTGGGCAGAAAACTACCAGATACGCTGTCATTGGAGGAAATAGACCAGCTTTTTGATGCAATTGACTTATCCACACCAGAGGGTGCACGTAATAGAGCAATGTTAGAGACATTGTATAGTTCGGGGCTTCGGGTGTCAGAATTAGTGGCCCTTACTTTGAATCAGCTTCACTTTGATGTAGGTTTTTTACGGGTGATTGGTAAAGGCAACAAAGAGCGAATTGTGCCCATTGGTCAGTCAGCTCAAAAGTATGTTTCCATTTATATAAATGAAGTCCGGGTACACCTATCACCCAAAAAAGGAGCCGAAAAGCATGTGTTCTTAAACCGACGAGGGGCAGGGCTTACACGCACGATGGTGTTTATAATTATTAAAGATTTAGCTAAAAAGATTAACCTGCAAAAGAATATTAGTCCACATACCTTTAGGCATTCATTTGCGACTCACTTGATTGAGGGTGGGGCTGACTTGCGGGCTGTGCAAGAGATGCTAGGACATGAGTCTATTACTACCACTGAAATTTACACCCACCTTGATCGAGAATATTTAAAGCAGGTCATTGAGCGTTTTCATCCTAGAAAATGAATGATACTGATCTGCACAAACCAAAATACAAGATATCAGCAAGTTTTATAAAACATGAGAATATCTCAATAAAATCTGCAAAATTTATTCAAAATTAGGCGAAATAGACAAAATGGTTGTTTGTTTGGTATGATCATATTGAACTAAATATACCAAATACCAATGCCATTGATGGTCATTTTTCTGATTTTAAAACTAAACTACGCAATCATAACGGTCTATCAAAAATGAGAAAGAAAAAATTTATAGATGATTTTTTGAAGGCATAAAGCTGACTCTCTTCGGCTAAAATTGCTTTTAACCCAGTGGGTCTAGACCCACTGGGTTAACACTCTAAAAGATAGTGCAACCATTTTGTCCATTACTTCATAATTTATATTATTATATATAATTAAAATAATTATATTTATTATAATTATTTTTAATATT
>JAUIFR010000306.1 GCA_030430325.1 Bacteroidia bacterium
CCCTTTGCACAATTTTACTGGCTAACGCAATATCACGTAGCAATTGTGATAATTCTCCTGTTGCATAAGGGAAATCCTTTTGTTTAATCTTAATAAACCGGTCTAGTGGTGTGCCAACTGGTAGTAAATTCAATTCCATACACAATTATTATGCAAAAAATATACCAATTTATGGTCGATTAATCAATTTTTTTGATAAATCCCTGTAAATTTATCCCCATATTGAGAATTTCATAAGCCTAGTGACGTTATAATTGTAACACATGATCTTAGCACCTTCAATTTTAGCAGCAGATTTTGCCCATTTGGCAAGGGATATCGACCTTGTTAATCAAAGTGAGGCGGATTGGTTCCACTTAGATGTAATGGATGGTTTATTCGTGCCTAATATTTCATTTGGGACTCCCGTGTGTAAATCGATCCAGCAATTGGCCCAAAAGCCATTGGATATGCATTTGATGATTCAGCAGCCCGAGCGATATATCGAGCTTTTTGCAGGCTGTGGTGCGGCAAGTATCTCTGTGCATTACGAGGCCTGTGTGCACTTGCATCGAACCATTGATCAGATTAAGTCAGCTGGTTGTGCTGCTGGAGTTGCCCTTAATCCGCATACGCCAGTGGGGGTATTGGAAGAAGTTATTGAGCTATTGGATTTAGTATGTGTGATGTCGGTAAATCCAGGCTTTGGAGGTCAAAAATTTATCCCAAATACATTAACTAAAATTAAAAAACTCAAAACACTCATCACTCAAAGTGGATCTCACGCTAAAATTGAAATAGATGGTGGAGTGGGGCTTCAAAATGCTCAAGGTTTAATGGAAGCGGGAGCCGATGTGCTCGTGGCAGGTAGTGCTGTTTTTAATGCAGACCACCCTAAAGAAACCATTTCAAAATTTAAGCAATTGGCATAAATGGGCATTTGGAGAATTATTGGTGTTCTACTTCTTTTATTTTCATGTTCAGCCATTTTTGGACAAGTAAAAATTAGTGGACAACTCCTTGATAGCCTTGGTCAAGGGATTGCTGATGCCAATATTCGATTAAAAAAGGATCCTGCCTTGGGTGCAATTAGCGATCGATCAGGTAAATTTTCAATTATTCTTCCAAATAAGTACAGTAATGCAAAAAATCTTTCCATAATTATTAGTCATATTAGTTATCAGACCAAGGACATTCAAGTCAATTTAATAAATAATCAAACACTAAAAATTAAACTCAAACAAAGTGGTGAACAATTAGAAGAGATCGAAGTAATTGCACAGCAAGATGAAAGTTTGCTAACCCCAGGGTTAACCAAATTAGATCCATTTACGGCACAAGTTACCCCATCACCGTTTCAAGATTTTAATGCTATTTTGGCTACCTTGCCAAGTGTCCAGAGTAATAACGAACTCAGCAGTACGTATTCGGTGAGAGGAGGTAGTTTTGATGAAAATGTGGTGTATGTGAATGGCATACCTGTTTACCGTCCTCAATTAATTAAATCTGGGCAGCAAGAGGGGCTGAGTTTTGTAAATGCTGACATGGTAGGGAATATAGCCTTTTCTGCAGGAGGTTGGCAACCGCTTTATGGGGATAAATTGTCATCTGTTTTAAATATAGAATATCGAGTTCCCCAAAAATTCGGTGGTTCGTTTATGGCAAGCATGTTGGGCGGGTCGTTTCATATCGAAGGTGCTTCAAAAAACGGGCGCTTGGGTCAACAACTCGGAGTGCGCTATAAAGATGGCCGTTATTTATTAAATACACTTCAGACAGAAGGGCAATATTTTCCAAAGTTTTGGGACATACAAAGTTATACGAATTATCAATTAGATAAAAAGAAGACATCAAGCATTGGCTTGCTCCTAAATTTTGCAAATAATGACTATCAAGTTATTCCAAGCACGCTCGAGACCGAATTTGGTACTTTAGATCAACCACTTCGCTTCAATGTTTATTTTGAAGGGCTGGAGCAACTACGCTATCAAACTTTTCAAAGTGGTATAATTTGGGAAAAAAAATGGCATACTTTGGCAAGTAGTAGGCTGATAATTAGTGGCTTATTGAGTAGGGAGCAAGAAGATCAAAACATAGAAGGGGCCTATCAACTTTGTGAGGTTGATGGTAGTAACGGCCAATCAATAGCTGATTGTTATCAAATTAAGGGTATTGGGTCGAATTTTCAGTATGCACGAAATCGGCTGGCCATACAAGGGATAAATATTGAAAAAAGGATTACGTTTCCTGTCTTTTCAACCCAAAAAATAACAGCAGGTATTGGTTATTCCCATTATCATATGGTTGATAAAATGAATGAGTACGCCTTCTCAGACTCTGCTGATTTTGTTACGATCACACATCAAGTAGCAGCTCAAAATACACTCAATTTTTATCAGTTATTTAGCTATTTGATGCATGAGGCCTATATGAATGAACACCATGTTTTGACCTATGGGGCAAGGTTTCATTACCACGGTTGGACAAAGCAATTTGTAGTAGGGCCAAGTGCCCAATATGCCTTGCAGCCTGATCTAAATAAAGATTTTGTGATTAAAGCAGCAGCGGGGCTTTATCATCAGCCCCCATTTTTTAGGGATTTAAGGTGGTTAGATGGGAGTTTAAATGAAGAAATAAAAGCACAAAGTGCATGGCATGGGCTAGTAAGTGCTGATTGGACGGTGAAATTCTTGGACCGAAAGCTTCGTATGGTGGCAGAGGCATATTATAAACATCTCTTTAATATAAACCCCTACGATATCAATAATGTACGCATTCGTTATGCTGCCGAAAATAACACGCAGGGCTATGCTGTAGGTATGGATTTTAAAGTAAGTGGTGAATTTGTGAAAGGGGCAGAGTCTTGGTTTAGCCTGGGTATTTTATCGACAAAAGAAAAAAGACCAATAGACGAGGATTATATTCCAAGACCGGCTGATCAACTAGTGAATTTTGGGATTTTCTTTCAAGACCATATTCCAAATGACCCCACCATCAGAATGAGTCTTAAGCTTCTTTTTGGAAGCGGATTACCCTTCGGACCCCCAGATTACCCTCATCTTAAGAGTGTTTTTAGGGCACCGAGTTATCGGCGTGTTGACATTGGCTTGTTTAAGATCTTTTTAATCAATAAAAACAAGATCAGATACCTTGAATCTATTCAAGCTGGTGTAGAAA
>JAUIFR010000058.1 GCA_030430325.1 Bacteroidia bacterium
CCTACTTCGCAATCAACCTAATTTTTACTTGAACACCATTCTGTCTCTATTCTTAACCTGATGAATAATGCGGGTTAATTTTGGTTTTAAATGAAAATTCTTGACCTTCAACATAATATGAGACAAAATTTAAAAAACTTTGTTCTTCATAAATTCGCCCATAATAGGGAAAATATTCACCCCCAAGATTTACATACTGAGTCGTCGATAAATAATTGGGTATATCACCAGGTATTTCCGCTATTTCATATTTAATGGGGATGCCATTGGCCAAATCTACTGTATTGATTTCGTCTGCATTTAGTTTTATGCTTAAAAACTCTTGATCGCCCCCATTCAACGTTACTACTAAAGCAATTTCTTCTCCAAATCTTCCCGTTACCTCATACTCTTCATCTTCCCTTAAATTTTGGAAATAATCATAAAACGTATCACGATGCCCATCTTTTATATAATGTCCATTTATGCTTACTTGACTATACAAGGGTATATTGGTAAATTTGAAAGTGTATGTTTGTTCTTGAATACCTGAAGGGATGGCTCGATCATACAACAACGAACTACCCACCTCTAAATCACGATAAGACATAATATAAATGGTTTGATCAATCTTATGGACAATATGCGCATCAATTGACCCTTCGATGGTTTCGTCATGATTGATAATCAGTTGCTGATCATATTCAAATTGCTGTGAGAGTATCTCATTTTCATTTTTATCCGTAATGATCACTTGCACAGGTTCTAATTTCCAATCATCGAAAATGCGCCCTAAATTTATGGTTAACAGTTCTATATCTTGAACATTGTTATTTGCTGGTGGCTGAATAGGCTCATCTTCTTTAGTACAGCTACTTAGTAAGGCGACAATGATAAATATACCTAATATGGATATAGTTTTAAGTGTTGGTTTAATATTGCTCATTTTTTAATTTAGTTGTAAAGTTATTATTCGTATTGTACTTTATTAATGTACAATTGCATAAATTAATTAAGGTTATTTATTATATATTCAAAATATTTTATATGAATTATATATTTCAATTATTATTGAAAAACGTTACATATTAGTAACAAACATTACTTATATGTAAATTATATATATAAAATGATACCAAAAAACATAGAAAAAGTTATTTTGGTAATTGAAGAGATGTTAGAACTTATTTGATTAGCTGATATTTCCTAACTCATCTTGATCTGTTTTTGCAAAAAATCTTCACACTAAATTGTAGTGATTTGATTATCAAGCTTTCATCTAGGAAATAGGTTACTTATTGTTAGTTTGTATTCCTTTCACATTGGGTTAAGTTTTATTAGTTAATGATTAAAAAATATCTGGTTATATAGTAATGTGGGAAAGTTTGGGTTTGTTAATGTGGCTAGCACTTAACACAAATGTTAAGTGCTAGCCAGTTTTTGCATTAGACTTTTGAATTCCGAATAGGAGTCATCACCATATCATGAGGACCGGTCGACTTGCTCTCTGTCCCTTTACCAATTATGTTAATTAGTTGTTTTTTGTTTAACTTTCTCATTTGTTTAAATAATATATTTTTATGATTATTGAAATTTTAGAATTTTTTAAAATAATAGCTTATAGCATCTAAACCAATATTTCATTTATCTTTTAAAATATTACTTAGCATTTGCCAATATTGGGCTTGGTTTTCAAATCCACCAGTAATTTTTGAATAGTTGTGGATTTCAATATTTTTTGTAACTTTCATTAATAGTCAGTTTAGTTTATTATCTTTTATAATGATTATGTAAGACTATTATAATAAAGTTAAGATCGATAAGCCATTTTTTAACATTTATCTAAAGTCTGATTTTAGAAGAAGTATAAATATTAAATTTTGAACATATTTTGCAGAATTCATTTATTTTAATAATTATTGAAATTTCAGAATTTACCAAAATAACTAACTATTTAATCCTAATAGATTTCATATTCAACAAGAATCATTGATACAATTTGGGTTGCCGTTGATTGGGGTTATCTATTGCAAATTAGCTAAGAATTTAGTATATTTATACTATATATGGGAATTGCACTATCAAATAAGGCCATAGAGAAATATTATGGGTTTCTGCGAAAGCTAGATAATAGCTCAAAAAAGAATTTAATTATAAAATTAACTGATTCTCTTGAGGTTAAGGAAAATAAAACCATAGATTTAACAAGTATTTTTGGTGCTTGGGAAGATTCTAAAGACTCCGATCAAATTAACAAGGACATTAGAGAGGCTAGGGTTGAAAATAGGGATATTGAAGAGTTGTATCCACTTATTTGATTAGCTGATATTTCCTAACAAGTACAGAGGCAGAAATATGTAATAATTTTTCCAATTCTCTAATCATATCAATGGTAAGCGTCTTCTTTTTATTCAAGATTTCTGAAACTCTGCTTTTACCTCCAATTATACCTACAAGGTCTTTTTGCTTTAAATTAAGCTCTTCCATCCTAATTTTAATCGCGGCAATAGGATCAGGTGCTTCAATAGGATAATGCTCATCTTCATAGTTTTCAATGAGTAATGATAATACCTCAGCCTCTTCTCCCTCTAAAGAATTGGGATCGGCATCAAATATTTGCGCTAGCCTTTGTAAAGCTATCTCATAATCTTGATCTGTTTTTATGGGTTTGATTATTAATTCCATTACTTTATATTTATTAAACAAAAATACACTTTAAACCCTTACGAAACATCACCTATTGTTGGTACTCACGACCATCAATAAAAAAACAAAGCCACCTCCATGGAGGTAGCCCTGTCCAGTTTATTTGGTTTACTAGTTACAATTTTCAATGTTTTTTGCTAATTTTATTCATTATTTGTTTATATTGAACATATTTTGCCTATTTTATTTATTTTAATAATTATTGAATTTTCAATATTTTATGAAATTAGTACTAGCACAGGTTCAAGAACCTGTGTTAAGTATACTTTACGTTTAACATTGCAAATGCGGGAGAGCAGGGCAAAATTAATCATCATTGTCATCCAAGTCTACTCCAAGTTGTATGCTACCAGAAACTTCCCATCCTGAACCTAAATTTAATGATTTTGAGGCACCTAATCCAATTTCACTTGATTTGACACCATTAGTTTCAGAAACTGAATAATATAATCCAACTCCACCTTTTCCAATACTTAATGAAGATGATTTGCTAACATCACCACTTTTTAGGTCTACTTTTAATCCATTATAAGTTGAAAAATCACCAAATTTTAACCTAACAGTGTTTTTATTAGAACTAACTAGTTCTTGCTTTACTACTGTATTTGATTCGAATAAACTAAAACCAGTATAAGAAACATACTCTCCATTACTATTTTGACTCATAGAAAAGAACCCAGCAACGGTTGGGCGATAAGTTGTAGTTCGGGACATTTCCAATGATAACGAAGATTCATGTTTAGCTATTCCAAAATCTACTGCTATTTTATGCAAATTCTTTTTCGCTTTAATTGCAGTTCTCACAACTGTTTTATCAACACTTGTTCCTACATCTCTGCCAAATCTTCTAAATGTTTCATTTATACCTGCCATTGGATTTCTAGGTAATCCCCATTCTAAGCCCTCTAATTCCACACCATCTATTACTCTATTCTCACTAAAAGCATAAGATGAATTATGAGGGTATTTCCCAGCCAAAGGATCTACTGCAAAGAACCTTCCGATCCGTGGATCATGCATTCTATATTTGTAGTTAATGGAGTTACCTGTACCTTTCAGTTCATTATCCATTTCTTGGCCTTGGAACCCATACCGATACCCACTACTACTAAAGTTACGCCCGGGCTGTAGCATCCCAAATGGATAATAATTATTATAACTTTGTAGGCTCACAGTATATTCTCCAGGATTATCCATCCCGTCTAGCACAGACAGCTTACGGTCACTCACTACTGCTCGCACATTATTCAAATGATCCTTGAGCTCATATTCTTTATTATCTAGTTTCCGTGTAAATACTTCTGATACGAACGGTAATTGATCCACCTCGATGGTTTCACGTCGCTGACCAACTCGCTCTGATCCATATATCGGCTGCTCAGTAAGCTTCACGGCATCTCCATTTTGTTGTTCATATAAAGCCATTACATTACCTTGAGTGTCTCGTGAATAATAAGTACTATTAAGTTGGCCGTTCTGTAGCACACGCTTGTTCACTCTATTGCCTTGGGCATCATAATAAAACTCTATCGTGGTGTTGTCATCCTTCTTGATGGAGGCTACCTTGCCATATGGCGTCCAAGCTATCTCGGTGATGCCTTCTTCTTTATCGGCTATCAAATTTCCGATAGCATCATACTCATAATTCTGATCCTGCCCATCCTGGCTCACTACATCTACGTTCCAGCCCTCATCAGCCATGTCTAAAACACGCTTGAGGCGGTTTGTTCCTTCGATGTACTCATACTGCAGCTCATCCATCTGCTGGGGTAAGTCGAGCCCATTTGCTGCATAGGCATTTCTATTGAGCGTCTGGAGGTTGCCATTCGCATCATAGCTGTATGTAGAATAGAAATCATTTGTGCTCGCCCAAGTATCATTCGTGCTCGAGTTAAATTGGCTGCTCTTGATACGATCTAGCTCATCATAAATGTATTGCTGACCGGTAAGGCCTGTGTAAGCTCCTTGGCCATTGCTCTGCGTCTGGCTCGTCCAGCTGCTGATATTGCCATTATACAAGTCTCGGCCGGGTAATGCCATCAAGTGATCCGCATCAACCGCATTAAACCCTGAATTCTCGAAATAATAATCTTCTTCATAATAGTTTAACGCCATTGCAAAAGCATCTTTGGCCGTCTCGTTGACTGTGGCACCATCTCTACCTAAATCTTTTGTTGGGTCTATACCCGAGTGGTTCATTCCCTTCAGCAAGCCATGCACGGTGTAGGCATAGTCGATACCCTGTACTTCATCTTCACCAATTACTGTACGTGCCAGCGGCCCATGTGCATAATAATCATAACGAGCGTCCTTCTCCCAAAGCTCCCCATCTGTGGAGGTCTCTACTTGAGTGATACGGTTATCCGCATCATAGCTATAGCGATGATAAAACTGATCGATAAGTCCCTCATTATAATTAACTTGTAGCATCTTACCACTGAGCAAGTCATACTCGTAGCTTAGGTAGTTCTTGCGCGTGTTATGTGGGATCTTTTGAATCTGCCACTCTACATTACCATGTGCATCATAACTATAATAGGTTGTGCTACGATCATTGGTGGTCTGCTCATCTCCATCTGCATCCAAGTAGCTATAACTTACTCGGTTTTGTAAATAGCGCTGGGTGCTGCCGTCCAGATATGTCTCATCTGTAGGATCCGAATATACCGTAACCGTTCTTTGCCAGCCATACGAAGGAAAATTAGCCTTATCCTTATGCATGATCAGCTCGGCAAAGCCTTCATTACTCTCGCCCACTTCGATTATGCGACCTAGCTCATCGTATTTGGTATACGAATAATTACCATCTAATACCTGCTGGGCATTTACGGAGAACCTCAACTTACCCATATCATCATAATAGAAATTGCTCTCGCCCCCATCAGGTGTATGCTGGCGTACCAGCTGACCCAAACTATTGTAATCATAAGTAGTAACCAGTTCGTGGGATGGTAGCGTTTGCTTGGCCACCTCCATATCATCTGTACTGATGATATCCACACCGGCTGGAGGTACGGTGCGGATTAAATTACCTGCTCGATCATAATAATATAACATATAATGATGGTGGCCCTGCTGATATTTTACCTCAAACACATCCTTCAAAGCCTCAGGAGTGGTACACTTAGCTAAATACTGAGCCTCGTAGCTTTCTACCTTATCATTTATTAAATCATACGATTGTGTTGATATGCTATTACTAACCTCGGCCAATTGAATTTGCTCACAACTCAGCGGATCGGGTTCAAATACATATTCTTCCATCTCCTCGGGCACCTCGTTCTCCATCGGGTCCGTCCAGGCAAAACATGCATAAGTGTAAAAGTTAATATCACAGCTCGATTGAGGGTTGACCTTAACTTGAAGCTGTACCTGGGTCTGAGCAACTGGCACACCATCATCAGTAGCTGTAAGCACTACATCATGTGTGCCCACATTATCCACTAATCCCTTTAACTGCAATATAACAGAGGCCATATTGCTCTCAGGGGGATTGCTCGGGATGTTGTCAATCACACTGAAACCTGGCACGTCATTTAGGTTGATGTCAATTTCAGTGTTTTCATGAACTTCAGGAGATAAAAATTGCACTTCAACTTGCTGGGTAACTCCTACATCTAGTAAAATCAGGTTATCCTCTGGTAGATTTTGTGGAATTGGCGGTGTATTATTACCCGAGCCATTTAACTCTATACAGTCCTGCTGGTTCATTAGCCAACCGATTCCGCTTAAGCCCTGAGGACCATTGAAGAAATCACCTGCATATGCAAACTTACCAATTTGGCCAGCTGCCATTGGGTCAGCCGGGTGGCTGAAACCTACCATCGCCGGAGTACCGCCAAAACCAGATTGTGTATCCGCTGTGGCCCACTCCATATCACCATATACGAAGGCCATATTCCCATACTCAAACTCAGGATCATCTTGGCTACTTAAAACAAGTTTGAAGGTGTTTTTTACATCAGTATTACCTTCAAATGCATTATGAGCTTCAAACCATACAATATCAAGGCGCTTGATACCATCATTTTCATAAAACTTATAATAAATTTTAGTTGGACCATTCTCCACATCTTGGATATCACTCCAAAAGGGAGCAATAATCTTCAAGTTCTCATCTGGTAAGTCTCCATCACTGGTCTCCTTTAAATTGCCTTGATCAAAGGTTACATTACCATTTGTATTGACATATAATTCAGTATATTCTTGACCAAAAAAGGTAAAAGTAAAGTCATTTTCAAACTCCAGTAAAGTAGACTCATCATCGTCAAAATGGATGATCACATGTTCTTCATCGTAATCGTCCATGTTGATCTCACAATAATCTGCCCCTTGCACCGCCAACATGCAACTCAAAAAGAGCAGCAGCAGCAAATATTTAAATTGATTGATTCGTATCATGATTAGTTATATTTTTGTTCAATTATTAATATATTTTGCACAATTTGTTCATTTATTTATTTTATTTTGAACTATTTTTGCCAATTTCATTTATTTTAATTATTATTGAATTTTTAGTAATTTTTGAAATTTTAAAATTTATTGAAAGTTTAGAAGGAGCGCGCACTATATTTTTACACGCGCTCAATACCTTATTCTTCCAAAATGATTTTAGTGGTTTCTTCCTCCGGCACACCCTCAATCAAGCATTGACCCATTTCTGGATCACCTTGATTCAGTTGCAGCGCAAATTGATGTGTGAGGATTTTCTGAATATTCTCAAGCTCCTCATCGGTACCAATTACCCATACCGTCTCCCCATCAATCTCCATCGAAACAGGCGTCAGCTTACAGTAATTTTGCTGACAGTTAACCACTAACGAATCAACAATTTTATCAACCTCACAAAGGCTAATAGTGAAATTCTCAGGATTATCAAGCTCAGGTCCCGCTGGGATAACCTTATTAAGTACATCATCAAACACAAGCTCATATTGATCCCCTTCGATATACAACCATTGGCCATGAATAAAATCAATAACACCTTGCTTGAAGTCCTCTTTACGGGCATTGCAGAAAAACCCACACTCCTCTTGCTTTTGCGCCGCTTCCTCTAAGGCATCTTCTTGCGTCATAGGCCCCAAAACTAGGTTTGGGTTAATTGAATTCACGCACGTCCAAACTTGGTATCTTGCAGCATAGTCTAATTGATCAAAACTAGCCACTTGTTGCTCTTCTAACGCCAAGGATAAGCATTCGTTCATATTGTTGTCTTCTGGGTAAAACAAGAACTCTTTGTAGACTGTAAACTTATGATCAATCGGTAAATCCGCGTAGGTATTATTGAATCTGATCACTTTTAGGTTTTCATCATCGATATCTTCATTTACTTGAGCAAGTTTAGCAGCAAGAGCCTTTAAAAACTCCTCTACGATATCATATTCATAGCCATCCATATCAGCTTCCCAATCCAAATCAGGATTTTGCTGATCCCCAAAGTCTTGAATCATAGTCTCATAGCTGTTGGCAACGACTTTCCAAGCTGCCCAAAGGTGGTTACAATCATATTGAAAGTCCTCCTCAGGATCGGTGATCATTTTTACAATGGTCTGGTTAAATTCTCCAGGCTTATAGTCTTTCATAAAAAGCCAGTAGCCATCTTCATCGGTATCTACAAAATCTTTTCCTTCGTATAATGAAGTAAAGTAAGCCTCGAAATCAAGTGTTTCGGTATTACAATCGTCCAGCTCGCATTCATCCAACAAATAGGGCACATGAATATATTGATCACATGCTACAGGAACTTTATAGTAACTTGAGTTGTTTTCTTCAACAAATTCATAATTTAATGAAGCAAGATGGTCATAAAGATCTACCATACTCCCCTGCTCGATGAGATCATTGATAA
The DNA here is from genome assembly GCA_030430325.1 of Bacteroidia bacterium. Lineage (GTDB taxonomy): Bacteria > Bacteroidota > Bacteroidia > Cytophagales > Cyclobacteriaceae > JAUIFR01. The sequence goes on from JAUIFR010000058.1 coordinate 8,534, forward strand.
TTAAAAAATCATTTTCGATTTCTTGAGCATAGTCCTCCTCCACTTTAGCAAGTTGATTATCGATGTAGAATTCATCAGCACCGTTTTTTGTATAACTTTCGACCCTTTTCTCCAGTACATAATTGCCACTTTCAATTGGAACATCAAATGCGGTATTCCACATAGCATCTTGAAGGTTAGCACAATCTCCAGCCGGAATTGTATGCACTAAAAGTTCTTGCGAATTTTCAGGATTCTCTTGATCATGTAATATGAAGGTTATTTTATAATCGCAAGTATTACAAATCTGACTACAGATATCCTCAATTATCTCAGGCTCAATACTATACTCAATATGCACATTGGTAGGCATTAAAAAGAATAATGGTTTTAAACTTGTGCTACCATAAGGTCCGAATGGTACTTTTTCTTCAATGATCTCATGCACTGTATTTTCAGGGTCAAACTGAGACGGCAATGGCTCCAAAGCATTGTTTTGCGCGCCAACTATAAGCGCCGTAGCTAAAGTTTTGCCTTCTTTAGAAGTATACGTTACCGAAGCCGTTTTGTTAGCATCAATAGTGATTGTTTTATGAACACTGTTGGCATTTGGTGCTTCTTTACCAAAAACTCTTACTAATTCTGCTTCTGACACACCAATGTAAAAGTTTTGAACCGTTCTACCACCTACAACGGAATGCTTCATCCCTACACCTGCTTGCTCCTTAACACGCTGTGTACAATCATTTGAAAAGATAGTCCGTGAATATGGAAAGCCCTCTGCTGCAGCTACATTGGTATTATTTCCCATTTCTTGACCAGAATAATAATTAGATTTGTCCATAGCTGGCGTTGGTGCTTGGGGGTCATCATCAAAATCAGCTGCTTGATAAGGTAAGTCAAGCGGATTTTTTATGGCTTTTTCTACATATCCCAATTCAGTTTGCTCCTGAATAGGCACTGGCAAGCTCTCAAGTGCAGCACGACCAACATAATCATGGACCGTTTGCTGGACAACAACTTCTTCATCCGACTGCACCAGGTTTTGTTTTTGCTTGACCTGCTGTAGACCATTAGCAAATGTCATCTGTTCACCCACTCTGCCATCTTCAACAAACGTTCGTGAATAAATAATATTCTTATCAGCATCTGGCTGGGCAAACGTAAACTGCCCAGGTGTGCTCCAAGGACCCCAATTAAACACATTGGAGATGCCTCCTTCAAGGTTTCCTAGAGCTCGAACACGCCAAGCATAGCTACCATCACCTTCAGCAACTGTTAATTTTAAATTTTGTGAACGAGATGAAGTTTCAATATCAAGTGCGTTTTTCCAATCTTGCTCGGTAAGATCTTCGGGCGCTGTTGCACCAAACAACTTATAGAGCTGAAATTGGTAGTTTGGAGGCATATTCTCACAAAGGCTTGTCCACTCAAATTCTGCCACCCAACTATTTTCCTCGTTATTTACACTTAACAATTGGACATCGTATTCGCTTACATCTACCAAAACATCTTCCTGATAATAAACACGCAAGTTTAGCACATCTTGTATCTGATTATTTTGACTTTGAAAATCGACAACTTCAATGGTAAATACTCTGAGGTCTGCTAAGTCTTCGTCCAAAGTTATATGATAAAGTTGCTCTGGCTGATCTTGATGGATGCTCAAGCTAGTACTAAATACTTTTGGCTGCACAGGCTCCTCTGAATAGGCTGTAATTTTTAGGCCAACCTGAACTTCAAATGGGTTTTCACCCCAATTATAATTAGCACCTAAGTCAATTTTTGCATATAAATCTACGCCTTGCAATGTTTTGTAGGCATAACAAGGAGAAGTACGTTCCTCACAAGTATTTATATATAAATGTTTGGCTACAAACCCCTCCAACTCGCCATATGTATATTCTGCAGTAGTCGTTTTATCATAATTATGATCAATTTCAATTGAAAAACTGTAAGACTCTAATGCCTCACCACATTCGTTTGAAGGAACCACTTCTATATTTTGAATACCTAATTCGTTATAGGTAAGCTCAACTTTTCTGTAAGTGGGGTCAACTGGGTTGATCACCACTCCTTCCGGGAGTAACCAATTAAAATGGGTAGCCCCCTCTGCACCTTCTGCTTCATAAACATACGTATTGTACTGACATCCAAGTTCTTGCGTTTGAATTTGCGTGATATTTAATGGAATATCATTCACATCAAATTGTAACGCTAAAGCTTCGCATAATTCATACTCTGGAATGGCCTGAATATCGAATACCCCCTTCTGCAGGAATTTAACTTCCAAATTGGGCAATTCATTGCTTAAAACTTCAACCCCCTCAGGCACCAACCACTCATAATTTACATCACCAGAATACCCATTTATTGAAATAGTATGTTGGTCATCCTTACAAAGTGGCCCACCATTATATGTACTTATAAGTGCAGCCCCTTCATCACAAGGAGGCAGAATATTAATAGGCTTATATAAACCTAATAATTTATCATTTTCCTGACCACAAACATTATACGGTAAGCATTTTAATATATGCATCCCTAATGCAAGTCCATCAGTGTTCAATTCATATTGTGGTATTAACGTGTTAGCAATTAATTCATCACCCAAGTACCAATTGTACCCTTGAATATTCTCAATTAGCTCAAATACCTCATATATAGAACTTTGGCCATATTTTATTTCACTTAGACCAGCCAATTGAGGGAAATCACCATTTGGTACGGGAAGCAGACTCACCTGCTGCTGATAATCGAAATTATAAAAGGGTGGGTCATTCTGAAAGCCGCAGAATTGAATTACATTTGCTTTTAAAGTTGCTTCCTGATTGCCCTGATAATTTAGATTCCAGTGTACCTTTATTTTATTATTTCCTATGTCTTGCATTAAACCTGCATTAGCAGGTTCAATGGACCAATTTACTGTTTCAAAATCACAATTTGGAATTGGATTGATCATAACGAAATAAGATACTTCCTGACCTGGACAAATCTCCCAATCACCTGGTCCATCAATCTTAATCTGACTAAATGCACTGGATATCATTGAGAGCAATATCAGCGAATACCATATTTTTAATTTATTATACATTTTTCTATGCTTTAGGTTAGTTATTTAGTTTGTTTTGGGGTTAAGTAATGGGTCTCCTGAACGGTTTTACTTCCACGTTCCGTCTCGATCTTTTTACGGATAAGCTTACCCTCAGCATTATACTGATAGTAAACGCCAAAATGTTGGTCATCAAACGTCGTAAGGAGTTTTAAGGAAACTGGATCGTAGACATGAGCTACCATTTGAGCATCACTTGGTTGTATGCGCAAATCATCAATCCAAATGGTACTTTCACCCTTGTAATTTATAATTGGTGTAAAAGATTCTCCCATGGCAATGCCAAAAAAGTCATGAATGACAAACTGACAAAGCTTCCACTCACCAATTGTAGTAACAACTTGTGCATCAAACGTTTGGTTCAATATATCTAAATCCTTTTTGAGAGTAATGGAAAGTTGACTCCCTAGTATATTTAAGTCTTGAATATCACTTACTTTTACCCAAAACTTCATAAGTAAACCATTCGATTTTATCTGTTGGTTAAGCTTAAAGCTTTTTGCATGCAGCGTCTGGCCTTCAAATTTTAAAGCATAACGCCCAGCATGTGAAACATTCGCATCCCGTACCCCTTCAAGCGGGTTTAATGCCCACCCATCCTCAAATACTGTCTTTTGATCGTAAGTATATTCATTTTCAAAGCTTTCAAAAAAAACATTTTCACTACTCGTATTTTGTGCTACTAAATAGGGCACTGCATCATAATAACCTAGCTTAGCCGAACTTGACACGCCGAGTATATTTGTTTCTTGTAAAGCATCGCCATTTGGGGAATACTGATCAATTGTTGTAGCTTTAAGCCATTTGGTTGGGTCATTCGCACTAGCCACTTTCCAATGGAATGCCTCCATTGAATATGTACCTGCCTTGAAGTTTTCTTCCGCTGGAATCAAACTGGTATTGTAGGAAAAATTGCTTTCCATGCGCTGTTTTCCTTTAATTCCTCTTTCAAATTGATTCGAAAACTCAGGTGAAGAGCCTAATTTATTATAAGTAACCTCATCATATTCCCATGTATCATTGAGCGATACTGCCGTTGATTTGACGACATTTTCAACCATAACAGGCTCTGCCTCTGTAAGCATACAGTTAAAAACCGGGCTATTGTAAACGCATTCATCCTTAATCCATGCAATTTGGCCTGTATTTATATCTACTTTAAATGAACCTTCTCCCGAACCGGGTATTAAACTTTCGCAAAGTGGTGCATAAACCTCTACTTCGGTGCTGTTCATTCCCATACAACCATAAACAGATGTAGCAAATACTTTGATGGTATAAATACCCTCAGCATCATAAATATGCTCGTAAACTGACTGATCAGAAGTATCTTCTGTGTCATCTCCCCATTGATATTTGTAAAAATATCCTGGTTCGTGCCCAATTATATTTACTATTAGCGGATAACCTACCTCTACTTTTTCTTTGTCTTTTTGAACTTCAATGACAGGTGTTTTATCATAAGCTACCTTCACTTCATCCGAACAATAATCATTGACAGTCCACTTGAACATATACTCGCCATATTCGGTTAGTTGAACCATCGTTTTTGGATCAGAGATTTGCTCAATATTTGCTTCTCCTGGGCCATCAACAAGCTCCCATATGCCATTTTGCTCCTCTTCTAAATCTTCGAAAAACTCAGCATTTAATTGAAAAACTGGCTCATCACATGTTAGGATATCCGTGCCTGCATTAGCTGGAATAGGTAAATATTCCTTCCATTGCATATATGGTGTTCCATTGTAATTATTTTCAATATAAGCAGTTATGATTTGTCCATCTGGAGCATTTAGCCTAATGCTTACTGCCACATATTCACTTTTATTTAATTCTGTTAACTCTTCCAATTCAGCATCAGGAATATTAATGTTTGTATGTTGAACAAATGCTGGATAAATTTTATTGATTTGATGCTTATGTATATACTTCTTCTCACCATTCATAATGGCAAAGAATTTTATCTTAAATGAATGATTTTGATTACAATTCTCTATTTCACCATTGTTATTGACATCATTGACGGGAATTAACAGCTTTGGTATGTCCTCATTGTCAAAACCATCAGGATCTGGTGAGCACGCACCATAATAGGAATAATTGTTGGCTCCAGCACCCCAAAGAAACCTGAATTGGTATGGTTCATTATTATATGGTCCTGATCGCCTATCATCTATAAAACTCAACCAATAATTGTTTCGTAAAGGATCATGACAATCATCTGAAATTAATCGATTACACGACTTATCAAGTGGCGCAACAAACGAAAAGATATTGAGTTTCTTTTCACCAACGCCAATGTCTGCTGGACAAGGTAGCTTATCATCGTTCGTCCTATTTGATAAAGGCCCATCAATACTATTTATTGTAGTAATAATCGAATTGATATTGGATAAAGCATCTTGAGCACAAGAAGTAATTATCAAGCCAGTTTGTGCAATTGAAAGCACATTTGAATAGGCTTCACACCCTTGTTGATTGACTGTTTTTAGCTGATAATTGCCTTGCTCTGTAGCCAAATACGTTACTTCATTACTTACGACCTGCCCATCTTTTAACCAAGTAAAAGATTGAAACTGTTCATTTGGAATAAACTTAAGTAGTGAGCCAATGGCACCGCCAACACATGTATAGCCAAGCGGATCATCTGAATAAATTTCAGCAGATGGATTTAAAATTGAGTTTATCAAAAGCGGCAGACTCGAAATACTACACCCACCCATTTCAATAGTCAATTGATAGGAACCACCTGAATTAATAGTTACTTCATTTATATTATCCCCAATCATGAATCCATCTTTGTACCAAAAGTAGTTTTGGCCTGGTACATGAGGTACACTTAAAGTAACTTCACCTTGACCTTCACAAAAGGGTTGATCTCCCAAAACTTCAATTTCAGGTTGCTCTAGTATTGCATCTAATACAATGGTATTCGAATATGAATAGCATTGATTTTTTCCTCTAACTTTGTACTCACCAGGCTGATAGGCTTTTATACCATCTTTGTTGGAGAGAGCAGGAATGATGGCACCATTATAAAACCAATCAATGGCAGCATCAGGATCATCAATATTCACACATAATGATGCATATAGTGCATCACAAACCTCTGTTACTCCATTGATATTTATCAAAGATACATTTAGAGGGTCACACTCTTGTGGTTCTGGGTCAGTTACTTCAGGCAATTTTGAAATGACCATAAATGGTTGACAATTATTATTTGGGAAATCCATCTCATTTTCCCAAGAATATGAGATTTTGTGCGTTTGGGCCTGTTGCCATTTTACTTTAACACTTAGCCCATTGTTTTCTACAATCTCTCCTCCAATAATACTCCAATTTTGATTATATGGAATACAAGCGATTGGATTTACTAATGGTTTCACACTATATGTATAGGTTACTCCGATTTGAACTTGCATGGGGGCCTGATCAAATGTAAAGGTAAAGCCTGCATATGTTGTATGCTCCAACGCTAACGCAAAGAGCAGCAAGAAAACTTTAATTATTCTATTAATAGTCATGGTTATTCAATTTAAAATTCTGCAATATTACCTGAACACCAACCATTTAACATTGGTGACACTACTATTTCATGCAAGCATTCTTGGCAGTTTTGACAAGCGCCTGACTCATCCAATGGAATAAGCTTCCAGCCAAAAGTTAATTTCTTTTGACCAGGAGCATTAAACCACTTAACAATAGCTGTATGGGTATTTCCATTTTGGAGCTCATTGATAATTTCGCCACCAGTTATGCTCCATTGCATTTCAGCTGAAGTACATGATGCCACTTTATGAATTCGCTTTACGGAATATTCGTACTCCACCTCAGCTTCTACATCTGCTGGAGCATCGGTAAATTCGTATCCTTTTGCTGTCGCCAAATTGATCCAACACAGGATAAAGGTGACTAATATTAATTTTTGATAATTATTCATTTTACTTAATTTTTGAACATATTTTGCCTATTTCATTCAATTTTATAATTGTATTTGAATGAATTTTGCTAAATACGATTAATTTGTTAGTTGATTAATTTTGCCAATCGATGAGCACCCATTCTCCATCACAAAAGATTTCGAATGATAGTATTTGAAGGGTATGCCCACCTTCTTTAACCTTGTACATGATCTCAACATTACGTACCTCCATGGCATGAGCTTCCTCCTGGCATTGCTCGGGAAACTTGCTTACATAAGATTCCATATTCATTTCCTGATATGGTCCAGTAAGTAACATTAACTCTTCGTCATTTTGAATAGCATTTACAGCTTGGTTTAGGTCCGAGGTAAACTCGCTATCCTGCCAATTCACACCATTGTTTTGAATCACAGGTGGTTCTAAGTCATCTTCTGCACTATGAAACGTAATGGAGCTTAATTGATCAGTTAAGCGGTTATTCTTGGCTGTTCGAACAATTTTTACATCACTAGGATCTGGAAGACCTGGCTCATTGACGAACGAAGGAATGATTTGAATACGATTATTTGCTTTGTCAAAGGACTCTACATGATAATAGTGCTCCTGGCCAAGCTCAATCAAATCTCCTGGGGTCAATACAGCTAAATCACAAGCTTGCTCCTCATTATAAGCAAGAAATTCTGCATCTTGCAATTGAACATATTCAAAATCAATGTTAAGCTTCTTATTTTCAGATAAAGATTTCGGCTGCATAGCAGAGTATTCCCATGAGGCAGGTGTTTTTTGCTCTAATAAAACGCCATTATAATCATCATGTACTTTAATGGCAACAGGCTGCCCAGAGTAGCTATCAAAAGCTAAGTTTTCAGCTTTGTTGTAGACGCCATTTTGATAAGTTGTTACACTTTTTACAATACTTGGATAGCGTACAATTTTTGAAGTTGCATGTGTATTCATAAGCATATCAGTCGATGTAATAGCAGGAATAACAGTAAAGAACGGTATCGGAATAACAAGTGCCATACCAATTGTAATATCATATTCGATCATGATATCTAATGATTTATCAGCGATCTCTCGTTGAGCAAACGTTACATCCATTTCTTTTCCCGGATTTTTTAGCTCAATTTCATTTGATAAGCTATTTTTCATAGGTACTTGCTCGCCAGGTGTTAAAACGTATCCGGTCTTTTTAGCAGGCTCAAAGTATTCATAAGCAGTTTCTGAACTAAGTATGGAATTTTCAAGCGATATGACATTTGCATAATCACCTGCATAAGTTGCCATTCTTTTTGGCTGACCATGCATGCTATTATGAATAAAACTAAATCCTTGCCCTGCCCATACTTTGTTTGAAAATTTATTAAAGAAGAATGCAGGCAACACTATTTGCTTATTCTTAGTATTTAGGATCGTTCGATCTATTATTACAGGGTAGTCCTTGGCAGTATTAAATTCTGTTACCGAGAATCCTGGGTTAGTTTGCCCACTATGAATATCCTTTATCGCTACTCTTCCATACCCTACTTGAGGCCCTGGCATTACTGTTTCACCCAGCATTCCTTCTGACTGCTCAAGATCACGCCCTGCAATTAATTTATCAACAAAAGCTTGTTTTTCTTTAGCAATAAACCCAACAAGTACATTTTCTTCTCGTAGTGTTGACGGCTCCATTGTAGCAACACCGCTACTTCGAACTTTATCAATTGTTTGATCATAAAAAT
>JAUIFR010000059.1 GCA_030430325.1 Bacteroidia bacterium
CAGTTGAGGTAAACTTAAAAATATTTTGAATATATTTAGCTAATTATATTCAATAAAATGATTATTTTATGTGCTCAGTTCACTTGATCAATTAATTTGACCTATGGTAAAGTGTTTTACAAAAATATAATATCAATCTTCAATATAGTTTTTTAGTCGAATATTGGTAATTTTGTTTACCTACTGTTCATTATAATCATTTTTTTATGTTTATAGATTCACATGCCCATATTTATGCAGAACAATTCGAGCAAGATCTAGATCAAGTTATAGCTCGATCACAAGAGGCTGGTATTGCTGAAATCTTTATGCCCAATATTGATCATACATCGATTGATCGCATGATGGAAGTAGAAGAAAAGTACCCAAATTGTGTTTCTATGATGGGTTTGCATCCTTGCTCAGTAAATAAAAACTTTCAAAAAGAACTTTACGTTGTCGAAGAATGGCTCCAAAAGAGAACCTTTGCTGCTATAGGTGAAATTGGGACTGATTTGTATTGGGATACACAATTCAAGGAGCAACAAATAGAGGCCTTTATGATTCAGGCGAATTGGGCTATTGATAAGGAGCTTCCGATCGTTATACATTGCAGGGAATCGATTGACCTAACGATCGAATTAGTTGAAAAATTACAACCTAGTAAATTAAGCGGTGTGTTTCATTGTTTTACAGGTAGTGTCGAACAAGCAGAGCGTATTATTAAACTTGGGTTTAAATTAGGTATAGGTGGTGTGGCAACATTTAAAAATGGAAATTTAACGCCTGTGTTACAAGCCATTGACCTAAATCATTTTTTACTTGAAACAGACAGCCCCTATTTGGCTCCAGTGCCCTATAGAGGTAAGCGTAATGAACCTAGCTATATTCCACTTATAGCTCAAAAGGTTGCGGAATGCAAGAAAATAAGTTTGACACAAGTAGCCGAGCAAACTACCATTAATTCACAGCTATTGTTTAATAAAAAAAAAGCATATTTTTGAATGAATTTTGCAAATTACGTTCAAAAATATGCTGAAAATTGTCTATTTACGAATTAATTCACACTCAACCTTTTCCAGCGCCAAATCGCAACTACTAATGCAAAACAAGCAATACCTGCCAACACCAGTAAAAAAGAATTAGGAGGAAATTGTTGGTCATCAGGAGCTACAATGGGTGCTTGGTTTTTATCAATCTGATCCTGCTCAATCCAATCATTGTCATTTTTATCATGCTTAAGTTTCTTTAGTTTTTGTTGATACTCGTATACATATTTTTTATAGGGTGCCATATCCCATCCAGTTAATGTAGCAAGCTGATTAAGTTCTTTGCTTCTGCGCTCAGACACTCCTTTATAATAAGCATATGCTTGCTTGCAATCAATATCATAGGGCACTGGGTGTTGCAATACATATCTTCCCTGAAAAGTCTTCTTGTTAGGTGTTTGCGTAAATTGCAAATCCTGGGGGAAGGTTTCTCGATTGTAACGTACATGCAATCGGGTAAAATATAAATCTCCTTCATAGTCTGCACCAGCCAGTCTTGCCTCGTTTACCCAATATACGCCTGCTTCTCTTAAATCAGCATAGGCAGGAGGCGTACCTGAGCAAGGGTCACACTTCATAAAATTACTTGAAGATAAATCCCAAGCATATTCAAGAAAGGCCACTTTGCCGTTTTCGCGCTCGTGCGCCGTTTTAAATACATCTTTATAAAATTTCCCAAATTGATCTTTAACAAATAATGGTATGTTATTATTTGTGGGAATATCAACGGTTCGATAATTGGCCAGCTCTACACGTCCATTTTTAGTAAACATATATACAATCATGTCCTGATCACCCTTCGCATTGGCCATTCCAAGTCGAATAGGCAACATAAATTTACTTGAATTAAACGCAATTTGTAAAGGATTCAGCTGTGAAAATCTCCTTTGCTCTTGACGCTCCAAGTTTACTTTTACTACAAAAAACTTTAGCTTATTTTTAATATAGGGCTCTAATACCTCCTCGGCCTTTTGAGGAATTTTGTATCCATTTTTTAGAAGCCAATTTTTAAGCCCATTTGATTCTTTCGCAGATAAAATTAATATATCGTACTCACCCACCGAGTAGCTAGCTTCAATGGTCACTTTTTCGTCTTTACGCATGCGTTTGGCAGCGCTTAAAGTCATCGGCCTAGCTCCTGCAGCATCTTCTGCCATCATTTCCTTATCGTAATATACCTCACATGGGTCATTATCATGATATTCCACCAGCCTTGGAGCTGAATAGGCACCTAATTTATCAAAGATGATGGGCTTGGCAATGCGTATATTTTCCTCCTTTAGCACCTCAGGAACAGGCACTACCATAGCAAAATCTGCCGCATCACCTCGAAAATCATTTGACATGGTAATAACGGTGCGATTCCCATCACGTACAACGATTACTTCGCTTGATTCATTAAATAGATCGACATCGGCCTGTGACACATAGAAACCACAGAATCCCATGACGAGCTCTAAGTGTCCAATACTCAGAGCAAGTATGATTGTTAGTAAACTTTTCATAATTATTTTAATTTATTTTTTACCAAATTGTTCAAGTATTAATTTTAACTTAATGCATATAATTTTTTTTTATTCTATCTCTTATTTTACCGTTAAATTTATTGTATTTTTCAAATATTTATTTTTTTCAATTTTTATGTTTTTTTCCTAATGTTAAGTTTTTAATGGGTGAATATTTTATTTATACATATTTTTTTATTGCTTTTCTTCATTATGTCGGTAATATTTTATACATATTTAGCTAATTACATTCAAATATATTATATTTTTATTTGGGAGTTGCCTGAAAGACAACAACTGTCTTTCAGGCCGGGCTACAAAAGGGTTCCGTCCTAAGGGACCCAGCCATAAATGGCTGGCCTTTTATATCCCTAACTCAAATTGTACTTTTCCAATATTTTACTAAAATTCATATTTAGCCATTGCTAGACAATTCAGGTGTTTTAACCCCAACCCTCAATGAATTATTTTAACAATTAATCGAACTTTAAAACTTGTTACTTTTATCAAATTATTCAAGCATAAATTTTATTTAGTCACCCACTCAAATTTATTTCCTACCCAAATTTTATTAAATAGTATAGTAAATGGCGAAAGTACAAATAAGGCTATCAATGGCGCAATATATACAAACATATATTTCGCTAAGATGAATGACAATAATGCAATAACCGATGCCCAGATCACCCTACCCCATCTATGAGATGGCGTCGTTTTAGGGTCAGTGATCATAAAAAAGGTAAATAAAAGCAAGGTACCACTGCTAAATTGATGCCACCATACATCCATCTGCCAACCCAAATACAGCACATCCCAACCAAAGCTCAGCGCGCCAAAAGTCAATAAAAAGGCAAAACTGGTGTCCATACGCCCCACCTTGAACAACACTATCGAACTCATCACACCAATGTAAAATATAAAAATGGCATTACTCCCCCATTGCCCTGGCGACACCCAGGCGTCTTGTGTAAGCCAAATTGTACACAATATTCCAAAATTGGTCGGGTTAAATATGTGCTTTCCCTTATAACGTAAAAAAAACTTGCTAGCTATAGTTAAAAATGCAGCACAAATAATGGTATACCAAAGATTTGCTTTGAACATTAAGCAAAGGCTAAGTGCAGAAATCATAGCGCTCTTTAATCCAGTTAATGACTGTCCTTTCCAAATTAAAAATGCCGCCTGAATGGCCAAACAACTCAAAATAACAATGCTATAACTCAGCCATTCACCTCGCCAACCGAGTTCCAAAAGTCCATAGATCATAAAGGCACTTAAGTAGACGATTTGAAAATGCCGAGCATCTTTACCAAAATATTTAAGCGGTTGTATCAGCATGATGTTTTTCTTTTCATTAAGATGCAGGACTCTTAAATTTCCATAAAAATTTAATTTTAACTAATTTTTGAATATATTTAGCTAATTATATTCAATTATTTGATTTTTTTTGGGAGTTGCCAGAAAATGAATAAATCATTTTCCGGCCATTTCTAGCAAATTCTCGTTTACTAGTTTGTGTTAACCAAACACAATGTTAAATTTAAACTTTTAATTTATTTTTAATATCTATTTATCCCATACCGAACAGTAGTTAAATTTTCAATAATTTGTTGCTGATATGATCTTTAGTTATCTAAACGAAATAGTATAAAGATCTTCCATTTTATCACATGCAAGCAATGCACTGTGAAGCCTCACCCCCTTCATGTTATCCAATTGTTTCATGTCCTCCCAATAAAAAAACGTTAGATCTTTTAAAATTGGAGAAATATGCTCTGGGTCTGCGCCGAGTTTCATAGCATTAAATTGCTGGGTAGTCACTTCAAAAAATATTTCGACAGCATGAAGCGGATCCTCCAAAAATTCATGAACAAATAAAAAGCGACCGACCGATACTTCCAAATTACATTCCTCCAAATACTCCCTGCACAATGCATCTTTTAAGGACTCTCCATATTCCACCTCGCCCCCAGGTGGTGCCCATAAGTCATAACTACTTAAATGATGCTTAATCAACAAGATACGTCCTTGGTCGACGAGAATACCTGATACTCGTAACCTTAGTCGATTTTCAAAAGTGAATGACATGATAGCATCTTTTTTTATTTAAAAACACACAAATTTAAAAAAATTTAAGCATCCTATTGCAAAATTAACTTTGAGCATTTACCTTTGCGTTCGCTATTTCAAAAAAGTAGAACACTCCTGCTTAGCTCAGTTGGTTAGAGCATCTGACTGTTAATCAGAGGGTCCTTGGTTCGAGCCCAAGAGCAGGAGCTTTTACTAATTTATTATCCCCTATCATTATCAGGTTGTTAGCTATAATTATTTAGGACTCAACTTTCCATTATTCCAACTTATCTGACTTAATTATTTATAACATTCCTATGTGAAATAAAGCATCTCCTTGGCTCACAATCGGAGCATAGTTCAACCCTATAATATAACCACTTTTTGTTGCTTTCAACTTTAGTTTTACAGCCCCAAATGGATCTGTAATCATTCCAATTAATTGATTTTTTTTAACCTCATCTCCTGGTTGATTGTACGATTGGAACATCCCCGAGCGTGGTGAACGCACCCAAGTGCTATTTTGAAAGATTAGCGGTTCTGACAATGCCTTAGTAAATTCATCTCTCATGCCTAAGTAGTGCATGACCCTGGCAGTACCATCCAGCCCTTCGTTTATGGCCAATTCATCCATCCTCATAGACTCACCTGCCTCATAAACTATGATACTTTTGCCTCTTTGCGTGGCCTCTTTGCGGAGTGATTTGTCTCTTAATTTGGCATTAATTATAAATGGGGCACAGAAGGCCTTTGCCAGTTCAAATTGTTCAGGTATGTCAACCTTGCACCTTAATTGGGGGTAATTATATCTACTGCCGCCACCTGTATGAAAATCAATGCCGTAATCTACATGCGGAAAAACCTCCTTCATAAATAAGTGTGCAATTCGACTAGCTAATGAACCACGCGTACTACCCGGAAAACTTCTATTGACATCTTTGCCATCAGGCACTTCCCGGGCATAATTTAAAAAACCAAATATATTGAGTACAGGTATTGTTATGACCGTTCCTTTTTTTGGTACAATTGCCTTACTCGCAATCATGCGCCTAATGATCTCTATTCCATTTATTTCATCTCCATGCATACCTGCCATCAACAAAAGTACGGGCCCGTCTTCCACTGCTCGATACACATGCACGGGAATGTTAATCAGGGTATTTGATGGTAAGCGGGCTACATCTAATTCGATTTTAACTTGTTCACCTTTGTTGATTTGATAGGAACCAATGGTAATAACATCTGGCATGATTTAACCTTTTAAACTTGACTTTCTTCTTTTTTTCTTTACCACATTATCCTCCACAAACGAAATGATTTTACCTGCTATATCCACTTGCGTAGCAGCTTCAATACCTTCAAGCCCCGGAGAAGAATTTACCTCTACAATTAATGGCCCTCTGGACGATCGAAGAATATCTACCCCAGCAATTGATAAACCCATAGCTTTTGCTGCATTTATCGCTGCCGATTGTTCCCTTTTGGTTAAGGAGACAATCGTCCCTTTGCCACCTCGATGCAGATTGGATCTAAACTCACCCTCTTTACCTTTTCGTTCCATGGCACCAACAATTTCCTTGTTGACAACAAACACCCGAATATCAGTACCTTTAGCTTCTTTAATATATTCCTGAATTAAAATATTAGTTTTTATCCCAGAAAAGGCTTCTATCATTGATTTTGCCGATGCTTGTGTATCAGCAAGTACAACACCCAGCCCTTGCGTTCCTTCCAACAACTTAATAATCAATGGAGTACCTCCCACGTGATCAATCAATTCCTCTACATCTTGGTTCTTAGGATGTTTGGCAAACACTGTTTTGGGAATCCCTAAACCTTCTCTGGATAGCACTTGTAAACTTCTTAACTTATCCCTTGAACGAATAATGGCTTGCGACTCGGCCGTAGAAAACACCCTCATCATCTCGAATTGACGTACAATTGCTGTTCCGTAAAAGGTAATGGATGCGCCAATCCTTGGAATAATGGCATCTATCTGCTCTAATAAGTGACCATTATATAATACCCCTGGCTTGCCCTTTTCCATTACAACAGAGCATTTGGCATGATCAACTATGAGTACTTCATGGTTATTATTTTGGGCAGCTTCTACCAATCGATTGGTAGAGTATAGTTCCGGATTCCTAGATAAAATGGCAATTTTCATAATTCTTTATTTACTTTTTTTGGTTAATAAGTAATTTTGAGATACATCCACAATAAAACGTTTATTTAATAATTTGCGACCCAGTAAAACGGGATATTTCATGTTACTGCGGTCCGATAGTGTAAAACTTGACTTATATATATCATCCCCTAATTGTACCGAAGTTTTAATTTTGAACCTACATTCGGCGTTTCCTATTGAACTTTTTACAACTGTTTTGGTATAATCAAAGAAAACAAACTCTTGATCATTAAATTCAGGATGCGTTGGATCCAATAACTTGAAGCGTAGTGACTTTTCATCAGAATTCTCAACTATATCATAGCAATGAATGGCACATGAATATGCTCCCGTATCCACTTTGGCATCGATACCAACTAAACCCAATACAGGAAAATCAATTTTTTCTACCCGCCCTATCAACTTTACTTGATTCATTTATGGAAGCATAGTCTATTTTCAAACACTAATTGTCTCTTTAATAATAATAGAAACCTATTGAATTCTCCAAGAAAAACAACTAATTTTTCGAAAACGCCAATGTTTGAGATGGTTGGATCAGAAAATTAACCAGTTAGATTTCGGTTTAATGATTCCATTGACCTTCTTTTTGTTAAGTTAAATTAATTAATTTTATTCGCATATAAATCCTATTAAAAATAACTAAATGATTCAAATTGGTAAATTCCAAGAGCTCTTTATCGCTCGAGACACTGACTTCGGACTTTTTTTGGAAGATGAAGGTGGTGAAGAAGTACTCTTACCTAATAAATATTGCCCCGAAACATACCGTATTGGCGATCGCATTCAAGTATTTGTATACCGAGATCATGAAGAACGTAAAACAGCGACGACATTAACCCCGAAAATCAAACTCAATGAATTTGCCTTGTTAAAAGTAACAGACGTAAATGATTTTGGGGCATTTTTGGATTGGGGACTTGAAAAAGAACTATTGGTGCCTCACCGTGAGCAACGCCTCAAGATGGAGAAGGACCGCTGGTATTTGGTCTATTTGGCGCTGGACCAGACAACTGACCGACTATTTGCTACTACAAAACTAGATAAATATTTAGATAAAACACCCGGTGACTTGCAAGAGGGAGCTGAGGCAGAGCTTCTTGTTCAGAAAAAAACGGACCTTGGGTATGCAGTGATCATCAATCAACGCCACAAGGGGCTTTTATTTGAAAATGAAGTATTTAAGGAATTAAGAATTGGGCAATATTGTGGTGGATACATCAAAAAAATTCGAGAGGATGGTAAAATTGACGTATCCCTCTACCCTATTGGATTTGTGAAAGCTAATGCGGGCCATGTGAAACTGATCCTGGAAAAGCTTGAAGCCAATAATGGTTTTTTGCCTTTGCATGACAGAAGTAACCCACAAGAAATCTCTGATATGCTTGGAATCAGCAAAAAAGCCTTTAAAAAAGCTATTGGTGCGCTCTATAAGCAACGCAAAGTTGATATAGAGGAGACTGGAATCAAGCTGGTAACATCATGAGTGAATGGGCAGTAGATGGCACTTATTTGCTAGAAAAATTCCCGGGTAAAGGGGGCTGGACCTTTGCTAAAATCCCTCAAATCAAACCAGATAAAAATAATCCTTTTGGCTGGGTACAAGTGAGTGGCAGCATAGATGGCTACCGCCTAGATCACATTAAACTCATGCCTATGGGCGATGACTCGCTATTCTTACCCGTTAAAGCGGGTATACGAAAATCACTTAAAAAAGAGGCTGGTGATACCGTGCACGTAAAGCTCCAATTGGATGAAACTCCCATCAATGTGCCCGACGAAATTATCGAATGTCTTCAAAATGAATCCCAAAAAGTACTCAACGCCTTTTTTAACTTATCACAAGGTCAGCAAAAGTCCTTTCTCGACTGGATTTATAAGGCAAAAACAGAAGAAACCAAGGCCAGCAGGATCATTGAGATGATGGAGTTGTTGAGGGTGGGGTAATTTTGAATATATTTTGCTAAATTTGTTTATTATTGGATATATTTTGAACTAATTTTGCCGATTTTATTTATTAAAGTAAAGTTAGACCACACTTGTCTAAATTATTTTTTTATTTAGGGTTTCTTAGCAATATCTGCTAGTGATTTTTTTACATTATAAATTGTATTTTTTTAATATTTTGTGTTTATAGATTTATGTTTGAGTTGAGTTTGATTTTTTAATTTTTTCTAACATCCAATTTGAATTGGAGTATTGCTTTAGTAGTTCCTTTTCCTTATCGAAGAATATAATTCTATCAGCCATGCTAGTTTTAACTTGATTAAAGACATTGTATCTTAGGTCTTTAATTCTAATGGAGGTATATTTTTTACGATTAAAAAGCAGATAATTAATGTATAATTCAGATTTATTTGCATCAAGCTCAATTGCTGTAATGTATACTTTTGATTCTTTGTATGGTCTTATTATCAAAAAATATACCCAAGGAAGCATGAAAATTGCTGTCACAAACCAATATGAAATATTGCTATAATCGAATTTAAACAATGGCATATATAAAAATCCAAAAATAACATATAAAATTATACTACTCTCTGATGGAAATAGACTAACAATAAATCTTTTAATATAATGTTCATTTTTTAATAGCCCTACCTAAATTGTCACCTCTTCCAACCTCTATAAATAGGTAAACTTAATACCCAAAATGTTACTTTTTTAACAACATTACACCCTCCACTCCTTCACCAACTCATAATTCGTACTACGTCCGCCTGATGCCTCTTGTTGCAATATACCTTTGTCTATTAAATCTTTAATATCCCTAAGCGCCGTATCGGGTGAGCATTTTGCTATTTTTGCCCACTTTGATGACTTTAATTTCCCCTCAAACCCATCGAAAAGTTTGTTGAGCATTAACCGTTGCCTACTATTTAAACTAATATCTTTGTGGGCATCCCAGAAATCCACTTTTTTTAATACGCGTTTTAGCGTTTCTTCCGTATTTTGTATAGCCCGGTATAAACAATTTAGAAACCAATCCAACCACTCGGTAATATCACCCGAGCTATATTGTACTTTTTGCAAAATGGCATAATACTTCTTTTTTTCGGTTAATATTTGATTGGATAAACTATAGTATCGTTGTGAACTTGACTCTGAACGCGCTAACAACATATCGGATAATGCCCTAGCAATACGGCCGTTTCCATCATCAAACGGATGGATAATGATAAACCAAAAATGAGCAATCCCCGCTTTCAACACACCATCAATATTTGGTTGCTGATTGATCCAATCTAGAAATTGGTCCATCTCCTTTTTTACAATTGCTGGTGATGGCGCTTGAAAATGCACCTTTTCTTTGCCCATAGCACCAGATACAACCTGCATTTCGCCATCACGATAGCACCCAGCTTCTATCCTATGCATACCACTCCATCCTGTAGGAAAAAGCGCCGCATGCCACCCAAATATTCGCTCTTGGTCGAGTAGTTTATCATAATTCTGCGTAGCATCCAGCATCATTTCTACTACACCTTCCACATTTCTATCTGCATGGACTAAACCTGCTTGCTCGATACCAAGGCGTCTAGCAATGGAAGAGCGTACTTGATCATAATTCAGTAATTCGCCTTCTATCTCTGATGATTTCAACACATCAAGTGTGAGCGTTGACAAAAGTGTCTCCTCTTTTATGGAAAAGCCAAGGGCTCCAATTTGCCCAAAAACTTTACCTTGCAGATGCCTCACTTTACCTAAAATCAAGTTAATTTGATCGTCATCCCAAGTAAATAATGGCCACTGCTCAGATTCATATATGTATCTTGCCATACGTTATCCTTTTGCGGTAAATATACACATTAATCTCCGCAAATTTGCGGAGATTAAGTTGATTTTTCGCCACATAAAGCAACAAATACAAGCAATTGTTCTACGCTCAAAAAAGAATTATTAAATGTATTTTGCTAATTTTATTCATTTTAATGACTAATTTGAATATATTATGCAAAATTCATTAAATGTGAAACTATATTTTAATAGATCAAATACGGATACGGACTAAAATGAAAATTCATGGTTGTTCATTTTAATCGAAAAAATGATTTAATTATAAATAAATTGGTTGGTCGGTTAACCCGCATTATTCACCACCCTATCTATTGCGACCCAAAATTTCTTCAAAATCAAGCATTTACGAAAACTTGAATTTCCACCATAGCGCTGCTATGCTGAAAATCCAAAACCCTTGATTTTATTGAACTTTTGGCTCTCATAACGATACTGTGGTGAATAATGCGGGTTAAGTAAACTAGTTTTCTAAAAAGAAGTAACTCACTGATGCAGTGAATACGCTGTTTTTTAAATTTTCAAAATCATCTGGGTTTGGCTGTTCTTGTTTAGGTTTTGCAACAATATTACTCCAGCCCCAGCTGTAGCCTGCATTTATAAGCACGGGACCTAGTTCATAACCTACCCCAACATTTAGCCCAATATCAAGCGCATTATAAACGCCCTCATCATCTCCATATTTATTAGGATCGTACTTCCCAAATACTGGTCTCAATTTAGCTTCATCACTTATTTGTTCAACATATCCTGGTATGTACCCACCAGTGATCGTGTATTTTGTCTTTACCTTTCCGCCAATTCCAAATGCAAAATAGGGCCCAGCAAAAATTTGAAGTGCATTAATTTTATAAACGGCATGGATGGGAATCTCTAGATAATTATAATGTGTTTTAATATACCCATCTATATCAATGGGAATATTAAGCGCATGATAATATTCCCCCATATCAATCATAAAACCTTTACGGGTATAACTTAAACCAGATTGCAAGGCAAATGACTCTGCAAGCTCATATTCAGCAATAGCTCCCAGGTGAATAAAGGTTCGCCACTTTGGCTCTAGTATCGGTTCATCATGATTAACATTGCTAATATTTAGGCCTGCTTTAGCGCCCAGTTTAAATTGAGCCATAGAGGGTACACAAATAGCCATAACAGCCATTAAGCCAATGGTTCTTAATAAACATTTCATCGTGATTAGTTTTTAGGTTAATATTAATTAATGGTATTTGGTGGTTGGTCTCAAAACAATTGTTTACTCTAATAATGTTATAAAAATCAGAAATGTTAAAGTAAAAATAAAAAAAATTCCATTTTTATAACCATTCCCTAACCCGCATTATTCATCACAGTATCGTTATGAGAGTCAAAAGTTCAATAAAATCAAGGGGTTTTGGTCACAATAGATAGGGTGGTGAATAATTCGGGCTAAGAAAGCATGATGATACTATTTGTGTAAAAAGAAACCAGCAAACCTTTTACAACATAATAAGCGAAAAGGCTTGCCGGTTTAAATTCTTGAAATGTTCCTATCAGAATCTGTTAGCTGTTTTTATAGTTTAAATTATTTGTTATCCCACACAACTAACGTCTTAAAAAGAAATAGCTCACCGAAGCTGTAAACACACTGTTTTTGTGATTATTTTTATCATCTGGGTTTACTTGATCTTCAATTGACTTGGGAGCGATTTTACTTAAGCCCAAGCTGTAACCAGCATTCACGAGTACTGGGCCAAATTCATATCCTACTCCAACATTTAACCCAATATCCAATGCGTTATACACCCCTTCATTTTCAGGAACATCTTTGGGATCATACTTACCAAATACAGGTCTTAAAGTTGTTTCACTACCCAGTTCATCCGCCACATCTGGCACTAATGGGCTTGAAACGCTTAAATTAGCTTTAGCTTTCCCCCCCATTCCAAATGCAACATATGGTCCTGCATAAATTTGAAGTTTATTGATTTTATAAACTGCCTGAATCGGAATCTCTAAATAATTGAGATTCGTTTTAATTTTAACATCTGCTTGAAAGGGAACTCCCTCCATTTCAGTTAATTCAGACACAGTGACAGTATAGCCTTTCCGTGTATACATTAACCCAAATTGCAAGGCAAATGATTCTGAAAGTCCATATTCGGCAGTAGCACCCACATGGAAAGAGGGACGCCACTTTGTATCAAAACCCTCAAAATCAGCGTAATTTACATTACATACATTAAGGCCTGCTTTAGCACCTAATTTAAATTGAGCTTGAGTTGGTAAATAAATGGTCAGCATGGCAATCATGCAAATGGTTCTAAAAAAATACTTCATAATAGTTATTTAGTTTAGTTAAAAATTAATTCTACAATGAAGTTGATTGGTCAAATCATTTAAACAATATCGTTCGATATATTAATGTTAGTATATGGAGAAATGTTAAAGTCAGGGTTAAAAATTCCTTTTTGGTACGCTCAGCTTAAAATGTTACAGCGTAGTAATGATCACTCTTGTACGAGGTATTTTTAATTTAATATCTGTGTAATTATTTATTAGAATTGATATAAATAGACAATTTCAACAAAATATGATCAAAAATCATATTTTCATCCGTTTTTCCAAACCTACATGGCACCAACAGGTTATAAAGTTTGAGGGATTAATTCTTAACCTTCTGCATGCTTCGCACCACCTTCACCACGAGTGAACGAGGTGTAAAACGCACCGAATTGGCCAAAATATAATTCTTCAGACCATGAATGGCAACGGGTTTACCAAGCATCATGGCTTTGTACCCATATTTTGCCACCTCCTTTGAAGTGGGTAATTTTTTGCCTTTTACCAGCCCACTTTCTTCCATGGTTGCCGCCTTAAAAAATCCACTTTCTGTAGCGCCTGGGCAGAGTGCTGTAACCGTTACTCCTTTTTTCTTGACTTCATCATGTAGCGCCTCCGAAAAATGCAGCACATAAGCCTTAGTCGCAAAATAGACTGCCATGGCAGGACCCGGCATGAAAGCTGCCGTTGAAGCTACATTCATGATTTTACCTCCACCCTGCTCTACCATATCTCGAACATACAATTTGCAAAATTGTGTGAGCGTTTTAATGTTAAGATCAATCATTTGGCATTCACTAGCCCATTCATTATCCACAAATTGACCAAACTTCCCAATACCTGCGTTATTAATCAGGTAATCAACTTGCCAACCCTCTTTTTTGATATATTCATAAACTTCTAAGGGAGCATCAGGCCCAGATAAGTCCTTCTCAATGATATGTGCCTTAACTTTATAATCATTTTCAATCTTAGTTTGCAGTTGTTTGAGCTTATCCATGCTCCTGGCAACAAGGATCAGGTCATCTCTGTAAGCTGCAAATTCTTTAGCTAGTTCGAGGCCTATTCCGCCTGAGGCTCCAGTTATCAATACAGTCTTATTCATTGTTCTTTCTAATAAAGTAAATTTTTAGCTATTTATTTATTTGGCTTAAATATATATAAATTATTCTTGTTTATAAATTTATTGGATTTTTTTTATATTGTTTGAGTATTCTTATTTATCAAAGTTAATTAAAATTTGATTGTGTGACCGTATATATTGTATTAATGTTTTTACCTGTAATTTGGTTGAAAGTTGATATAATTTTTAAATATTAATACATTGTATAATAATATATTATGTTTTAGTTTGGGCGATCTTGCTCTCAAAATAAATTAGAATCCCTGCAGTAAACCTTAATTGATACACTTTGGATCATTAGGTTAACTGCTTACCCCTCTTATCAGGATTGTATTTTTCCAATATTATACAATAGAATATTTAATGCATTGTTTTTATTTTAATATGCGTGTTTTGCTATCATTCAATTGAGAATTGCATATTCGATTAAAATATCACTCAAACGGATCAGAAAACCGCTCATCCGTTATAAAGGCATCATCGGTTAGCATATGCAAGAAGGCAATAATGGCCTCCTTTTCTTCACCAGTTAAGGCAAGTTTAACCTCATCATCTGGCAGAACTGGCAAGTTACTTGCCTCCAAAATGAGTGGGTCGAGTGTACTACTCATTTGCACATGCTCATTATAGTGATCGAGCACTTGCTCTAGTGTATTAAACCTACCATCATGCATATAAGGTGCTGTGAGTGCAATATTTCGAAGGTTTGGAGCCTTAAATTTTCCTAAATCACCAGCAACTTTTGTTACTTCAAACAAACCTGCGGATAAATTCTGGTCAGAATCAAGACCATTATTATGAAACCCTAGTAATCCTCTAGCACCAGAGGTAGTGAATGATAAATGGCAATCCCCACAATTACCTCCACGAATGCCTTCGTCTGGCAAAGGATGGGTAAAAAACAGTTCCATACCAAGAGCTTCTTGCACAGTAGGCTGATATTCTTTTCGAATATACTTATCATAATCGGAATTAGCCGAAATTAAGGTCCGCTCAAATTGGGCAATGGCCTTCCCGATACGATCTGCAGTAATGGCAGGATCCCCAAATGCCGCATCAAATAAGGGTGGGTAGGTATCCGTATTTTTTAATTTTTCGACGGTGGCATCCAATGTTTGGTGCATCTCGATAGGGTCTTGAATAGGCTCTAACGCTTGCCCCTCCAGGCTACTTGCTCGCCCGTCCCAAAAAAAACGTTGTTGCCAAAGCAAATTAGCCAATGACATGGTATTACGAGTACCTACTTGATCATTAATTCCATTGCTAAATTGCCTTCCGTCAGTAAAAGCATATTTTTGCTGGTGACAACTTCCGCAAGAAATACTATTATCTTGAGAAAGTCTTTTTTCATAAAAGAGCATTCGGCCTAACTCCACTCCTGCCTCACTCATGGGATTATCATTTGGAATGGTATATTCCCCAAAATAATAGGGCGCATCTGTTAGCACATCAACATCCACTGGCTCAGGCGCTGGTTCATTGGGTTTACAACCAGCGAGCAAAAAGATTATAAGTAAATTAACATATTTCACCTTACAATAATAACGTAATTGGAGAGGAAATGGTTTCAATTTTGAGACTATTTATTTTGAACATTTTTTACTAAATTTATTTATAATTATTAAAATAAAGCTTATTTTTCATCGAATTTTGCTAAATTTGATCAATTATTAATTAAAAATGAACTAAGTCTTCAGTTTGAATTTTAATAAATTACGCACCATAGCCGTATCATTTTTAAAAGATCTGGCAAACACTATTGGATTATACCGAAATTAGTTTCTACTTTGGTATATTATTAGTTTTATTAAATTTAATGCTTTGTGATCATTATTCTTGATTTCGGCGGTCAGTACAGTCAATTAATTGCACGGAGAGTTCGTGAAAATAATGTCTACTGTGAAGTTTATCCTTATAACAAATCGATAAAGGAAATAAAGTCACTTAATCCTAGGGGTATTATCCTGTCAGGTGGCCCTGCAAGTGTTTATGAGCCAAACGCCCCACAACTTGATCCTGAACTTTTGGAACAAGACTGGCCAATTTTGGGTATCTGTTATGGTGGTCAATTAATTGCACAAGCATTTGGTGGCCAGGTAGCACAAATAAGCCATGGTGAATTCGGTAAGGCACAACTCAATGTAATTCAAAACTCATTGATTTTTAATAATTTACCTAAAGGTAGTGCCGTGTGGATGAGTCATAGAGATACTATATTGAATGTTTCAAATCAATTAAAAATACTAGCCCACACAGCTGATTGCCCTGTAGCGGCTTTGCAACATCATACCAAGCCCATCTTTGCCCTGCAATTCCACCCTGAAGTAGCACATACAGAGCAGGGCCAATTAATTATATCTAATTTTATCCAACATATCTGCAAAGCCACGCCCAATTGGACCATGGTAGAGTTTATTACAGAGAAACAAAATGAAATCAGACAAATCGTAGGCAATAAAAAGGTACTTTGTGCGCTTTCAGGGGGCGTAGATTCTTCAGTAGCAGCTGTACTTACACATCAGGCCATAGGATCTCAACTGCATTGTGTATTCGTAGATCATGGCTTGCTTCGTCACAATGAGGGCGATCAGGTAGAGGCTTATTTCAAACAAAATTTACATATACCATTTACACGAGTGAATGCGCAAAGTCGCTTTTTAGAGAATTTAAAGGGGGTAAGTGACCCTGAACAAAAACGAAAGATTATTGGGGAACAATTTATCAGGGTATTTGAAGAAACTAAGCTAGAATTAGGACCAATGCCCTTTTTGCTGCAAGGCACCATTTATCCTGATATCATTGAAAGTGGTGGAGGTAGCACACATACAATCAAAAGCCATCATAATGTAGGGGGCTTACCTGAAGATATGAGTTTTGAATTGCTCGAGCCACTCAATCAACTATTTAAAGACGAAGTACGATTGGTTGGGCAAAAATTGGGCATGCCCAATGAAATTGTAATGCGACAGCCATTCCCAGGCCCTGGCCTTGCTATTAGAATTTTGGGTGAAATTACACCTGAAAAAATCTCGATTTTGCAGCTAGCAGATCATATTTATAGAGAAGAGATCAAACGTGCCGGCCTAGATCAGAAGATTTGGCAATATTTTGCGGTACTACCAAATTTTAAGAGTGTAGGTGTGATGGGTGATCAGCGAACATATGCTT
>JAUIFR010000307.1 GCA_030430325.1 Bacteroidia bacterium
AAGTAACTTATTTCAATTCTTTTTTCCTGCTTTCATTTTTGCAACACCAAAAATTTTGAATAATTTGAATCACTTTATTATAATTATTAATTACACAAAAGATTAGTGTTATTATATCAGGTAGTAGATTTAAACTTATGGAGTTATTTAGTTTTATTGTTTAATTAAAATTTTATGGAGTACATCTGATGATTTGTTAATTTTATTCTAAACTTTGCTGATAAATATATTTTTAAAGATTTATTTTTTGATTAATGGCTTTATTTTATTATAATAATTATTTATTATTTTATTGATAATTAGTGCATTATATGACTTTTTATTTTTATTTGGGCGTTTCTTAGTCTCAAAATAAATTTGAGACTAAGACCAGGCTACAAAATGGTTCCGTCCTTCGGACCCAGCCGCAAGCGGCTGGCATTTTATATCCTTAACGCGGAATAGGCAGTAAAGCATATCACAATTTCCAAAAAAATTATCCAATTTTTAATTTAATATATGTGTAATTATTTATTAGATTTCATATAATATAAAACGATATACTTCCAGATCTGTTTCTAAGTTTTTGTAAAAATACCCCCTATTTTAGTCTTGCAACACCCTTTTTCAAAATTAAACCGAGTATTTACGCGCTTTTTCAAGCCTTTCTTCCCTCTATGCGGAAAACAAGAGTAACTTATTTCAATTCTTTTTTCATTAATAAGAAAATCCTTTACAACCTTCTACCTAAAACTTAATAAGCTTTAAATTTTTCTCTATAATCAACTAAAATCGATCGAAATGCCCTTTCCACGGATAGCCTCACCTATTAGGAATGGCTCTAAACCAAATTCTTGCAAAGACCTAATAGCAGCAGATGCAATTGTTGAGTCAAGTACGACCACCATACCTATACCTAAATTAAACACATTGGCCATTTCTAACCAAGTTAACCCGCTTTTTTCTTTCACTAATTGAAAAGTGGCAGGTATTTCCTTAGCAAATAGCTGAATATGAGCACCAATACCATCCGGAAGCATGCGTGGAACATTTTCGATTAATCCACCACCTGTAATATGAGCAAGCCCTGCAATAGGATGGGCTTTATAGAGATCAAGTATCGGTTTTACATAAATTTTAGTAGGAATTAATAAAGTTTCTAACAATGTAGCATTCCACTCTGCAATATGGCAATCCCAGTCTTTTTTATCATTTCCTATAAATAACTTACGTAATAAAGAGTACCCATTACTATGGAAGCCACTAGAGGGCAATGCCCAAATTTGATCCCCCTCATTTATATGTTTGCCATCTATTAATCGACTACGATCTACAATGCCCGTGGCAAATCCAGCTACATCGTATTCACCAGGTGGGTAAAAACCTGGCATTTCGGCTGTTTCACCTCCAACTAGTGCCACTTCTGCCTCCAAACACCCTGCAACCATTCCTTTTACAATTTCATGTATTTGCTTGGGAGACAAGCCTCCAGTAGCGATATAGTCCAAAAAATAAAGGGGCTTCGCGCCATGGCATAAAATATCATTTACACACATGGCCACGCAGTCAATACCAATGGTGTCATGCTGATCAGCCATAAAAGCCAATTTTAGCTTTGTCCCTACACCATCCGTACCTGAAATAAGGATAGGATCACTCGTATTATAAGCTTTTAGGTCATAAAATGAACCAAATGAGCCAATTTCATTCAATACAGCGGCATTATACGTTTTAGCCACCTCCTTCTTAATTCGATTTACGGCCTCATATCCCGCTTCAATATTTACTCCAGCATCACGGTAGTCTATCTTTTTGCTCATCACCAATTATCATGTTATGTTGAACAAAAATAATTAAATTAAGGTAAAAACAATATTTCTTAAGGAAACTTGACAATCAAAATTTTCGTTTAATTTCACTTCATTTATTACATAAATAATATTTAAAAAAAAATAAGATTTTTGGCACTAAATTTGTTTATATTTCGTTATACATTATATATGTAAGCTTTCTACCAAAAAACTATTTGATTACAACCTAAAATTTGAAGAGAAAATGAAAAAAGTAATATTTGTTTTTCTCGTGGGCATTTTTTTTTCTGCACATGCCGAAATTACCTTTGAAAATACCAGTTTCTTTAATGTAGGAGATGCCTCACAACCCTATATGCAAGCAGTCGAAACGTTTGATTATAATGGGGATATTTATGACGACTTGATCATCTTAAATGATGAGGATGAGATCCAATTATTTACTGGTAACGGGGATGGAACATATAATTATGTCGCCACTTACCCCATATCACCTAATGCACGCGATATGAGCGTTGGTGATTTTAATGGGGATATGATGATTGACGTTGCTGTTGTTCACTATAAATCAGGATCAGGATTTTCAAAGAACCTATCCGTACTACTTAATAATGGTAACAATGCATTTAATATTGTAGATGGCTATTACGTAGGTGATAATGGTGAAACCATTCAAACCGCTGACCTCAATAAAGATGGGGTGCTTGACATTGTAACCTCAAGTAGGGCAGATAATGCCATTACCTTACTCTATGGAAATGGAGATGGCACATTTGGTAAAGGTCCACTACCGGGGCAAACATATGGTACTGGCCAAGATTTTGCGGCTGGCAATAATCCGTTTGGTTTGGCCATAGCAGATTTGGACGGAAATACGTTTTTGGATATTGTTGTGACCAATTTTTTGGGTAACAACTTAAGTATATTCATGCACAGTGGCTTTTTTGATGGCAATGGTTATCCTATTTTTAATACTTCAACCACAGACGTATCCATACCAATAGCTGATGATGAGGTTACCAATTATTATAATGGTAATAGCTATTTACCAACTAGCGTAGCTGCGGCAGATTTTGATAATGATGGGAATCTCGACCTGGCCGTTTCGCTAAATGGAGGTAAAAATGCTAATTTTGATAATGACTGGCCACCACCGGTGCGTAATATTTCCATATTATTTGGAAATGGAGATGGCACATTCCCATTAGCTAATGCCGATTTTTATCAAGCAAATAGTGGCAGTAAGTCTTACAAAGTCCTGCCTGGCGACTTTAATGGGGATGGAAATATAGATTTAGCGAGCATCTCATATAATTATTATTCAAATCCAGGCACGAATGC
>JAUIFR010000060.1 GCA_030430325.1 Bacteroidia bacterium
TAAGTTGGTCAAGTTTTAGTTTGTGTGTGGTTTTCATATTAATGGTCTTTTTTATTAAAAATAATTTAGTTTCTACAAAAAAGTTATTGGTCCTAACCTGTTTACTATATTTATGTAGTACCCACACTTATAGTTAATATTAAATTGTGATGAATAATAAATGCCTGATGTAAGAATATGGGGAGATGTTGAACGAAGAGGTGAAATTTTTAACTAATTTTGATTGATTTTTGCTAATTTTATTGAAAATAGTATATTGAGGTGTTGTAAGGTTTTGGTTAATTGAATCCATTAAGTCAAAAAAATTAATACTAATGAAAGCTTAGAACCCTCATTAGTAGAGTATAATTTTTTATAATTTTGAAAAATCAGCAAACCGTGCCGCTGTTTGGCTCCGTAGTAGTATTACCACCTGATATTAAACCTCCATCAAATGTTTTAAAGCTTGTAATAGTCAGTTCAGTTAGTTTTAGTCTGTTTTCTGTTTTCTGTTTTCTGTTTTCTGTTTTCATTTTTATATCATTAAAGTTTGAATTATAAATACAAATTAATCGATCAGGTTCACTTACCTGCTTACAAATAAGAATATCTAAATATAATATTTTAGATAGAATAATCCAATGAATACTATCATTATTATTTGATATTTTTTATAAATCATTATTATCAACTAGCATCATATGATTAGCTGTATTGTCTGAATCACGGATAGCCACAGATGTAACGGATTACACGGAGGTTGGTTGGAATCGATCTTTATATTTTTAATCTAATTTTGCCAATTTTATTGAATTTGAATTTTATTTTCAATGTAATTAGCAAATTATGTTGAAAAACATAAGTTTAAACATAGATATAACCCAATAAAAAAAGAAATTAATTGGCCGGAACAGGAAATGCGTGAATGAGTAAGAAAATTTTTGTAAATTGCATAATGGAAAATCCACTGCAAAGAATTACATTAAACCCTGAGATATGCCACGGCAAGCCTACCATTAGGAATAAAAGATATCCAGTGGAGCTGATTTTGGATTTGCTCTCATCTGGTATGAGTTTCGAGGAGATCTTAACTGATTATCCTGCATTAGAGTATGAGGATATTATTGCATGTTTGGCATATGCTGCAAAATTAACAAAGACCAAAACCTATATTAAGACTGCATGAAATTTTTGATTGATGCACAGCTCCCAGCATTGTTAAAGGAGATTTTGTTGAGCTTAGGTTTTGAGGCAATGCATGTGGAAGAGTTACCTAATGGTGATGAAACGAATGATAAAGAGATTGCACAATATGCTGATAATGAAGGCTGGATTGTGGTAACAAAAGATGCAGATTTTTATCACGCGCATATGATACATTCGCAGCCATCAAAATTATTACTAATCACGACAGGCAATATTAAGAATCGGGCATTATTTGATATGATAAGAGCACACGCGCTTACCTTTAGAAATTTGTTTGAGACTTGTGATTATGTCGAGTTAACTCTTGAGAGTGTAATAGCTCATAAATCATAAGATGGGATATTTTTTCGCTAGGCGCTTTAGTTGTTTATCAAAAGGAGGAATACTCAGTACCTTATAATTCATCCAATAAATCTTTGGCTGGTCTAGCTTCTAATTTACCCTCCTTAACAAGCTGGAGATTTTCCACCGCTTCTTTTATTTCATTGATCAGCTGTGCCTTTTCACCTGTAATCTGCTTTGCTTTAACATAAGGTATACTTCTTAATACCTCCAATAAATGGAATGCTTTACTGTCAGGTATATCCAGTAATATTTTCATAAATTTTAATACTTAAACTAATTGAATAAGCAAAATTTTTTGAAAAAATGCAAGTATTAAATAAATTTATTTAGCTAATTTTGTTCAATTATGATATTCTCAACACTTCATCACTCAAGAATTGGATAGTATTTGAAAGGGTATCTATTGTATCCCTTAATGATAATTTATAGTGACGTACTTCTTTGGGTTGATTTTTATTCCACAATTTAAGATGAAACAACTCATTGTTTAGAAACCCGACCAAAATAATTCGATCAAAAAAAGTACTCTTTAATGGTAATATAGAATTAAACAACTTATCATTAAAATCGGCTAATCTTGGAAGCGCCAATTCTTCCATGGTCTTAGCATTAAAAAAATCCATCCATAATGAAGTAATCTCTTCATCTTTTATTTTCCAAAAATAATCGTCTAAATAATTGGGTATATTTCTTAGTAACGCATCTAAATCAACATACAAAAAGCTTAAGCTTCCCTCTTCATTTAAAATTTCTTGACTGTTAAGCATCAAAGAAAATTGACCAAATTCATCTTGAGGTGTGTGCTTGATCCGTATTAAAATTTCACCTTCTCCTCCAAATTGATTAACCATTTTTCAAAAAGTCTGTAAAATATTGCAATAATCTTTTTCTTGTCATATTATCAACTACTATTCCCCTTACTCCTTTCTCACTACCTGCCCAATGTGCAAATCCATTATGATTTACTTGAAATTGATGTATCACTCCATTATTATCAATACTATACCATGTTTTTGGAATTCCCTGATTAGTCTTCGCATCAGTAAACCCAGGAATAGCACGATTATAAAGCTCTTCAGCATTATCAGGTA
Organism: Bacteroidia bacterium; assembly: GCA_030430325.1. Taxonomy (GTDB): domain Bacteria; phylum Bacteroidota; class Bacteroidia; order Cytophagales; family Cyclobacteriaceae; genus JAUIFR01. The sequence continues at coordinate 2,622 of JAUIFR010000060.1, forward strand.
TTATCTCCGTTTTACTTCCTCCTCCTCTAAAATTAGGAGAACTTTTATCATGATGCCCAGGGTTTTCATATTTAGGTTTTTTTCCGTGATACCAACCATCCTTTTTAGATTCTTTATCATCTTTATATTTACCCAAATTCACTTTACTGGCAATCATGAAAATTTGATATACCCCAAGTGTTGCTTTTGGCTCAGCAATAAAATTCTTTATCCACTTATATCGGCGCTTAAATGTAGCTTTCAACAGTGTCAATAATGCTGGCACCGGTGTATCAAGCTTGTCATGCATCTCGGTAAAGGCTCTGGCCTCCGCATATGCCCTCGGGCGCTCTATGGCCTCATCAGACTTTTGCTGCTTCTTCGATCTTGGCTTTTTCTTATTTTTCGGTTTCTTTTTCGGCTTCTTCCTCGGCCCTTTCTTGTTTTTCCTTCTCTTGAAGGCATCGTCCAGCTTAGATTTGATCCATCGCCAGGCTTTATTGATCCAAGCTTTGATGCGCGATACGAGGCCAGCCACCTTACCACCAAAGAGCCTCAGTGCATCCCCTACTTTATCTATGACCTGACGTAGCACTTTAAAGCCCTTCATCACCCATGCTGCCCCCTTCGAGAAGGCCGTTTTCAGCATTCTTATCCCTTTACTGAGCCATTGTGCACCCTTAAGGCCTAGTTTAGCAGCATTTCCAGCACCACCAGTAAATACCGCGAGCACCACTTCAAAAATTATTTGCCCAATAATTGAGCCCACATCCATACCAATTTGGAAAGGGTTACCGCTGGTGATATAACTAAATAAGCTATTCGCAGCCTTGCCACCGATGGAAGCTACCCAATCCAGTCCACTCGAGAGAGCCTCCCCAAGCTTGTCCATAAATCCTTTTTTCCCTTCTTCACTGGAAGCTTGATTAGTAAGCGCCTCCGAGCTGTTGCCATCCCCCATGTTACCCTCAAACTCAGCACCTAGTACTTGTGCCTCTTGCATGAGCTCCGAAGCATAGGAACTGTCCAGATCCCCCTCTTCCACTTCAATTTCTGCATCTACCGGACCATCCAATGGCTCAAAATCTTCATAACCACCCTCCTGCTCCATTTGTGGGCCTGGCTCCACTTTCACTTGTGCGGCCATTTCTTGCAATTCTTGATCTGTATAATCTACTTGGGCATCAGCGCTGGCCGCTTCATAGTCTTGCACCTCATCTTCATACATCTTCTCCGGTTTGCTGGCCCCCATCACCCATTCAAAGAAGTCACCGATATACCCAGGTAAATTCCAAAGCAGTTGGGCTACCATCCATACCAGGCTCAACACCGAATCCCAAACGATTCCCTTAATGATACCTATGGTTAAGCCTCCATAAAACTCGGGTTTAGTGAGGGTATCAAAGAGGCTCTCTAAAAACTTGGCTTTATCTTCTTGTCCCATTTCACGAATCCTCGTGAGAAAACCAAGTGCACCATGCTTGATGATTGGGAATAACGGCCCCATTGCAAAAAAGGACACTATATTGGGAATACTATCTAATGCTCCGATGGCAAGGTCCAGTATAAAATTAATGGCTGATTCTTTAAAAGCATCTGGCAGTAACTTCCATGCCAACTTTCCAATAAAGCCTGCCAAAAACATAGCAAAATAGCCCGGGTTGCCGAGCATACTCATTAAACCAAATACAAACTTCGCCACAGGCTCGATAGCTTTCCAATAGCCTAGTATCCTTTTGTAGATTTGATCACCTATTGCTTTCAAGTTGGTATTAAGCTGCTCTGTAAAAGATGTTACATTTTCTATGATTTGAGTGACCCTAGCACTCAACTTCGGAAATACACCTCCCAAAGCAGCAGCCACACCTAAAATGGCATCGTTTATCAGGTGGGTAAGCTGCCCTAATTTGGCAAATAAACTCATCACTGCACTAAAGGCCGTCCTAAACAGCCCAGAAAGAATATTTACAGCACTTTTAATGGCTGGAAAAATAGTGCTTGCCAAGAATTCACGAGCAGAAATAACGATGTCGGCATTCCAAAAAGCACTTCCCACATAACTAAAGGCATTCCAGATGTATTTTGCCCCTGTTTTAATCAAACCTAATGGAGAATTGCCTTCTGTGCTTGTAGCCCATGAAATAACTGATCGTACTACCCCCAATATAGCGCTAAAGAATGACTTAATTTCTTCCCAAGCAGTCTGCGCCTTTTCTAGTAACCAAGACAGCACACCCTTAGAGCTTCCCCACACTATTCCAAATTGATCTTTCACCCAGTCCCAAACTGCCCCAACGCTATTTCGGAGTGGTGTCGCCATTTCCCATAACCAGGAAGCCTGTTCTTTTACCCAGCTCCACACGGGCCCCAGGTATTTTTTGGCTACATTAAATGCTGGTGCACCTAATACATCCCATACACTTTGGAAAGCACCTCCGATCCTACCAATGATATCCTCCACTTGTTCTATCATAGTATCTGTCATGCTATGTCCAGAGTCTACTATCTTTTTGGCAGATTGTGCCAGCTCTTCATTGGCTGCCGCACTCGTTTTTTCGTCTTGCTGAAGAGCGGTAAGTGTATTGGCTAAAAAATTATTGATCAATCCTCCTATTGGAAGATGGGCAATCGGCAAAAGTAGTGTCGCTAAAACGGTATCTATGGCCCCTAATATTTCTCCCTTTACAATACCAATAATATCTCCTCTCAAAAATTTCATTAAACCAGGAGCAAGTGCCTCTGCTTGATCCATCAAAAAGGAGCCTGCATAATTTAAGGCTGACTCACCCATATTCCAGGCCTGCTCGCCCTTATCTGCTATATACGATCCTGCATCACTGGCCATTTCTACCCCACTATTTACCAAATCACTACCTTTATCTACCGTCCAACTTATGGGGTTATCCCAAAAGGAGCCTTCGTCGTCCTTTTTCTGGATCGTCTCTGAAGTATAGTGGACCAATTGAGTTGGAGCAGCTAATTCTTTGCCTGGCGTAAGTTGACTTCCCTTTTGGAGGGCCTGAGCACCCATAGTATCAGCCTCTTGCTCTAACCCCTGATCATCATTTACTTGCCCCTTACCTTTGAGTTGTTTGGTAGGCTTAACGCGGCCCTGCTTCTGCTGAACCACATGCCATGCCTCATGAGGTAAATGTTTTTCTTGACCAGTTGCCAAATGAATATCTGTACCTTGTGCATAGGCATGCGCACCAACTTCTGCTGGTTTTTCTGAGTTGTAGTGGACCTGGACATCGTCTAAGTTTATTCCAGAAAGTGCTTCCGTACCTGATTTGATTTTTTCTGGTAAATGTTCACTACTTGTTTGATTCGTTGGGGTATCTGTTGTTTGACTAAATGAAGATTGAGTCATCATCTGAATCAGGCCTCTTTCTCTAGGATAGGGGTTCCCTTGCGACATCATTTGAATGAGGTCACCTTCAGAATCGTCCAAGGTATAGCTTAACTTCGGTTTACCTTTACTTTTGCTTTTCTTTTTTGGATTACCTTGTTCTTTTTCTTCTTTCTTTTCCTGATCTACCTGCTGATGAGTAGACATTTCAAAAAATTTAGTTTATTGGTTCCTACTTATATATGTATAAAAAATATGATTTGCTAAGCTAAAAATGTACAAAAACTATAATTTGCATTATTATTGATTATTAATCTAAACAAATAAATAAAAATTTCACAATTTATTCATCTTAATTTTTTTCTAGAAAGTCTCAAGCGCCAAATCACTGCCGTCGCAATTAAAACAATAGAAAAACTAACTACCCATACCCACCAATGGCTCCGCTCGGCCACGGGTCTCATATCACCTGATGCTACGAATTGTGCCCAAAAATAGGGATGCGATTTTATGGCATCAGCTTCTTTAAGAAAATCAAGTTTGGCCAGGTTCAGTGCTACACCTTTGTTCTCTCCTTTAGAGAGGTATTTGTAAAAATGCTTCATGAGCTCAGCGGTGGTACGATCATTAGCATTCCATAAGCTCATCACTATACTTTGGCAACCTGCATAGGTAAAACCCCTTGCCAAGTTTAGCACTCCTTCACCTTGTATGGTTTGTCCGTAGCCTGTATTGCAAGCACTAAGCACTGCTAGTTCTGCATTAAGTGGAATATTATAAAGCTCAAAAGTATGTAGTGCAGCATCTTCTATGCTATCTCCATCATCAGTGAAGTAAATTCTCGAAAACATGGGGCGGTTATCTTGTACATTCGCATGAGTAGCAATATGCAAGATTTTATATTTTGGGGATTCGGATTTGAATCTTTTCTCAGTGGCATCATTACCAAATAATAATTGACTATTAAAATATGAGCTGATATACTCTAACTCTTTATCAGTCCATATTAAAGGCATCAGGTTACCTCTTATGGTATCCTGAACTTTTTCTTCATACCCACGACCTAATTCAGCACCATTTTTAGCAGGCATAGGCTCAAAACTAGGTGCAAATGCTAGCAATTCATTTGTAGGTACTTCACGCTGTTCTTGTTGGCTCTTTAGCCATAATGTAGCTGAATTGGCATAAGAAATAGTGTAGTGATACACCAAATAATCGAGCATATCATACTTTAAAGTTTTGGTTGGTTTACTTACCAACATAGCTTCAAACGGCACTAGTGCCATAATACCATCAGGGATGATAATGAGATGATCTTTCTCCTGAAAATGAGATTTAATGGGTTGGATAAGTAACTTATATAAACCCTGTGCATGTTCTGTATAACTTTTCCAATTTTGCTCAGCATTTATTATAAAGGAAGAAGAACTGATGCTTTTTTGCAGGGCATGAATCTGATCCCAATACGTACTATCTTTAGGTATAGCTTTGAGCTCATAATTATTATTACCAATCAAAAATATAAATAATAGGCTATCACCCTCAAAATAGGAAATGAGCTTTTGATTATCGGCCAAGTTTTGCTGTAATTCGTTCACTTTTACAATTGACAAATTATACTTAATGTGGTAGTATTTTGGGTAATTGTTTTCAATCTTAGCCAAAAAATGGTCTAGTTGCTCTCGTAACTCAAACTCTCGTTGCTTGAGCTGCATAAGGATTTGATTCTCTTTTATTGAACGGTCTAATTTACTTTCTAACTTTTCAACTTGTGAAATGTAATAATTTAACTCCCCTTTAAGATCTTGTTCTTTATTTAGTATATATTGCGGCAAGGCTAATGTTTTAGCTTCTTCTCTTTGTATAAAACCTAACAGCACCGATGCTTTACTTTTCTCTGCTATTTCAAAAGCTAAATATTTATATTTTTCTTTATTTGTGATCTTATAAAGTCTGATGGCACACTGAATTGATGCTTTATATAATCCAGTGGTGATATTAGTTAATTTAATCTGGGACCCTTCTGAATGATAGCTATATCGAATGGTATCGGCAAGCCGCACAGCAAGCTTATAAGTTTCTAATGCCAACTTTAATTCTTCAAGTTGATGGGTTTTTTGAAGGTAAAAATTACTAATTAGATCAGCTTTAATCATTAAACAGTTTAGCAATAAAATTTGTTGTGTGCTATTGCTTAGAGGTGGATTTACCTGCCAAGAAGGGTTTGAAAATCCATTAATTGCACTTATGATGGCCTTTTGAATATATTCCAAGCCTTGCAAAGGGTTTGTTCTTGTATGAGCCTTGGCCAATAAGCTATAGCATTCAGAAGTTTTAGAATGATTTCTTCCAAATGTTGAAATTGCTATTTTTAAAGCCTTATTTAGATACCGTAGTTTATTTTCATTACTTGAATCCTTATTGATTCTAGCATAATCAATATAGTTAGCAATTAACTCATGACTATTTTCACCAAATAATTGCAATCGAATGGTATATGATTCATTATAAAAATACATTGCTGAATCGTACATATTCAGCTTTTCATACAATTTCCCCAATTCTGCATATGCGTATAAAATATAATAATTATGTAGATTATCTTCTGCATTAAGAGACTGGTATATAGCAATTGATTTATTTATATATTGTTTTGCAATAACTAAATCATTCAATTCTGAATTTATATTCCCAATTAGGCGGTATAAATTAGCTTTGATAATTGGATATTTAATTTCCAAGTTTTCTGCGTACTTAAAATACGCAAGGGCTCTATCGTAGTTATGACTACGCCAATATATAACTGCTAAATACTGGTAGCAATTTACAGCACCTGCAATGAAGCCAATTTTCTTATACTTTTTTAAAATAGAGGTGAAGTGAAGTGCTGCTTTTTTTATTTTGCCTAATTTAAATAAACTATGTGCATAAAAATACTCTTGATTAGCAATTCTAAAAACTGAGCTTGTGGAAGAATTTTTAACAGCATGCAGCGCCAATTCAAAAAAATACGCTGAACTGTCCATATGATAGGTATCATTATTATAGACCTTGCCCAGCATATTATATGCCTCACTTGCTAAATCGTAGTTAATGTTACCTTCTTGAATATACTTCGACAGTACTTTTTTATATTTTAATAATTTTGAATTATCGTGATAAGCAATGTAAAATTCAAGCCATTTAGCTGCAACATATATTTTCAGCTCATGCCTCCATTTAATATTTTTATCACTTACAATGCTGGAAGCCTTTTGATAATATTTTTCAGCCTCATTTTTGTTACTAAGATATAAATTAAAGTATCCTATCTCCACATATAGAAATACCAAATCTTCCCAAGCTTTATTTGCAATATATTGCTCTTCAAAGCTTAATAGATTTGTTATGGCTTCCTCGAACTTTTCCTCAATCGCGAGCGGTTCAAACTTATCCTTAACCGCAAAGTTTGTAAATTTGAATTCTGCCGCAACTACCGATTCTAATAGTATAAATATGAAGAATAAATTAAAACTATTTAATAACATACAGGCAATAGATCACAACCCATGATTCAAAACCCTGCTCCAAAGAAACAACAAGTAAGTAACTAATTTCTAATACTCATCCTCATTAAAGAAGAAGTCTTCTTTCGTGGGGTAATCGGGCCAGATTTCTTCTATATTTTCATAGGGTTGACCATCATCTTCCAACTCCTGCAGGTTTTCAACCACCTCCATGGGTGCCCCCGAGCGCAGGGAAAAATCAATGAGCTCATCTTTGGTGGCTGGCCAAGGTGCATCTTCCAAATAGGAAGCCAATTCTAGTGTCCAATACATACTTTCCTCCTTCCTTATTTAAGCAGTCGTGCAAAAATAGAAAAAAAAACTACATTTGAAATTATTTTTATTAAATTTTATTACATGGCCACTCATGCCTGCGTAATAATAGTAGTAACGTAGAAAAAAGTAAAATGTTACATTAAATTTAACCTTCCAGCTCTTTTAGCAATTGCTGCTTCACATTTACTTTTCGCTGCTGAGCCCTAAATTTCGTCTCTAACATCTTCGAAAACTGAGGGTTAGAGTTCACATTTGCCATATTCTCTTGGTATGTATTTAGGTTCTCTATATCGCGCGTTAGTAAATTTTTTAATAAATTAACTTTGTGTCTTTTTTGTTCGGCAGGTGGTTTTTGACTAAAATTTCTTACTTTTTGTGCCACTAATTTTGACAAGAAAAACTCCTCGGAAAGCCTATCACACTTGGCATAAAACTGCTCTTGCAATTGCTTAAACGCGCTATCTGGAACCTTGCCAATAGCTTTCCACTTTTCTTTTAGCACTTTTAACTTCTCAATGGCTTCTTTGTTGGGCTCTTGCTCAATTAATTGAAGTTCTTCTAGCAAAGCTTTCTTTTGGGCCAGGTTATCTTCTTCAAATTTTTGAGTATTTTCCTGTTTCGATTTTTCTTTTTCAAATTTGTATTTTTCGTAGATTGGGCTTGTTATCCCACAGAGCTCCCCCCATAGTTCATTTAATTTTTTTTGAGGAATTTTCCCTATTTCTTTCCAAGCCATGTGGATCTTTCGAATTTCTTGTGCAGCTTGCTCCAGATTATCCAAATTTAATCCCTTAGCCTGCTCAATTAATCCTTGGTAGGACTCAATATGCTCAGTAACCTGCTGGTTATGCTTTAAATAGTGGCTATCTTTTAGTCCATTTGCTTGGTCTAGCAAAGCCTGGTACTTTTCATCTAGCTCCTCGCGATATTGTTTATCTACATTACCTGTACGTAGCCATTTCAATTTCAGTTGGCCCACTTGCTCTTCTACCTTCTCCCAATCATTTAAGTCAAGGAGCACCTCCAGCTCAGCCACAATTGAGCGTTTTATTTCAAGGTTTTTAATGCGATTCTTTTCGATCAGTGCATTTAATTCCTGCTCGTGTGCACTCAGCTGATCAAACAACGGAACGTAGTCCCCAAGTCCATCAAAATTGGCCAAGTACTTTTTAAGGTGGATGAGTTTCATCAAATAAGCACCCTTATTTTCGGATTGTTTTATTTCATCTGTAAGGCTAGTTACTTTTTGCTTAGCCAATTCAAATCGCTCCTCAAAATAGGCCAGGCTTTTCTCTATATCATCCTTGATTTCGCCAATTTGTCGATCGGGGAAATCCAAGAAAGCATTCCTATAAATTTTACCATCCTTAATGTATCCATAAGCGTGTTCCATAATGTATAAATAGCTAGTTGGTGCCCTAAATATAGGATTTCTCGGATGTTTTGCCAAAAAACGATTGATATAAATGGCTTAAAGGCACGTTTATTCGAGATTTTTGAATCAATTTGCGTTAAATTTTGTCTTAATTTGGCTATTTTTATGTAAGTGGAACGAACTAAGTGCCTATTTAAACATATGGCCTTTATCTTCTTTTAATAGGCTTTCTCCCTCCAAATTATCTACTACGAGCACATTTACATCAAACTTAATATCGCCTTCTTTTTTGGTAATATCGTTTGAAGAAATGGTCACTTCATGGTCTCTTTCGCCTTCTCGCATGGCCCTAAAATTAACTTGAATTTCCTTTGTTTCGCCTGCTTCAATGGTTTTGTCTGCACTTGGCAATATAAAGAAACAATTACAACCACTACGCACGCGATCAATATTAAGTGGGGATTTGCCCTCGTTTTTTATATTTAAGGCAATTGGTATGGTTTGCCCTTTCTCGACTTTACCTAGCTGAAAACTACTCTTCTCGAATGCTAGCACAGGAGAAGCCGCAATTTCTTCTGGTGTATACACTTTAATCTCTTTTTTTACGACACCTTTAATATAAACAACCTTTTTAGGCTCGTTTTCTGCATTAGAAGTAATCGTAATGCTCTTATGAAAATTGCCAGGGCGATTTTTACTATTATAAGAGGCCGTAATCTTGCCTTTTTCACCTGGCGCTACCGGATTTTTGGTCCAATATGGTGTAGTACAACCGCAAGACGCCTTTACATTACTTATGACCAATGGCTCACTGCCAATATTGGTAAACTCAAACTCGTGTACCGCATTATCTCCCTCCTTAATATCACCAAAATTAAAGGACTGCTCCGAGAATTCTATTTTTGCTTGTGAAAATGAACTATATATTAATCCAATAAATAAAATTGAAAGTAAAGTGCTTTTCATCATTATTTCTTTTTTACTTAAAATATGTGTTTGTTTATACTAAAGGTAAACGTAAAAACCTGTTATAAGGTTACAAATTTACTTAATTTTCTACAAAATGCACAGAATTACAGCCTATATCCTACTACAAATCGATCTTTTCCGGCTAAATCTTGAAGACAATGTACCTGTTTAAAATGATTTTCAGGAAATAACTCAACTACCTGCTGTCCAAATACCTCATTGATTTCAAAAAATAACACTCCGCCACTTTTAAGCCCATTAAATGCCTGCGTAACAATTTTTTGATAATACTTAAGCGGGTGATCATCAGGCACAAACAACGCTAAAGCAGGCTCATAGTCCAATACATTTTGATGCATGAATTGCTTCTCTTGTTCCATGACATATGGAGGGTTACTCACTATTACATCATATGAAATATCAAGTGGTGCTGTCAATACATCCTGGCAATTAAATTGCACTCCTGCACCTAATTGCTGATCATTAAGTTGAGCGACTTTGAGCGCATCCTGCGAAATATCAATAGCATGCACATTGCAATGCGCAACTGATAATTTTACACTGATGGCAATACATCCGCTGCCCGTGCCAATATCTAAAATACAGCAGGGTTTTGACAATGTTTTACAATGATCCACCACATGTTGGATGAGCTCTTCGGTCTCTGGCCTGGGAATAAGTACGTTTTGATCCACTTTAAATTTAAACCCAAAGCAATAGGCCTCACCAAGCACATATTGTATAGGCTCATGTTGGAGTAATCTTTTGCAGAATGAATCTAATTGAAGATATTGATCATCAGTAAGCTCAAATGAATGTGTAATAACCTCCGAGCGAGTTGCTTTCGTAACAAATTCTAAGAGCCAAATGGCCAAATGGTGAGCTTCACGCTGCTCATAAATTTGCGTTAATTTGGTGGTGAGCTGGCGAAGTATTTGTTGGGGGTTGAGGTTCATGAGGTTGAGGTAAAAATATAACAAAACAAAGAATGACTTCTTCGTTTTGTTATAAAATCTTTATTCTTATTCAAAAACATTGTACAAAACCAAGGAAATTTCCTTGAAATGTACCATTTTTTTAATTTCGATTTAAAAACATCGAGACGTAATAAAGGAGCATCACAAGTGAGCCTAATGCCGCAACTACATAAGTCATAGCCGCCCATTTTAGCGCATCTTTCGCCATACCATGCTCTTGGGAATTAACAATGCGATGCTCATCAATCCACTGGAGTGCCCTGCGGCTCGCATCAAACTCTACTGGCAAGGTAACTACCGAAAACAATGTAAATACCGTGTACACACCGATGATCAAAAGCAAAACCATATCAAAAGGGAATGCCTGAAAAGTAAACGCCCCTATAAAACTGGCGATCACAACAATATTTAAGATCCGGCTACTCAAGTTTTGCACAGGCACCATGGCTGACCGAAATTCCAAAAACCGATACGCTGTAGCATGCTGCACAGCATGCCCACATTCATGTGCCGCCACAGCAGCTGCAGCTGCACTTCTACCATGATAAACCTCCTCACTTAGGTTTACTGTTTTATTAACAGGGTTATAGTGATCAGTAAGCTGACCAGGCTGGCAACCTACTTGTACATCGTAAATTTTATGATCGGCAAGCATGCGCTCGGCAATTTCACGACCTGACATCCCAGAGGAAATCGGAATTTTCGAATATTTTTTAAACTTATTCTTAAGCCGGGTGCGTACGATGAATCCAAGTAACGCAAACGCACCTAATATAATATAAAATCCCATATGAATTATTTTTTTAAGTTTTCAATAATCTTTGTGGTGGAGTAACCATTTACTAATGTAATTGTTTTTACTACCCCTCCACTATTTAATACGTAATCTGCCCCAATAATGTTACGAATTTCATAATCATCTCCCTTAACTAGTATATTTGGAGATACTAACTTGATCAATTCTAGTGGTGTATCTTCATCAAATAGTACCACTGCTGACACAAATCCTAAGGCAGCTAATACCCTTGCCCTCGCATACTCTTTATTGATCGGCCGTTCAGGGCCCTTGAGCCGCTTCACAGATGCATCAGTATTTAAACCAACTACGAGTAAATCCCCCAGCTCACTAGCTTTTTCTAAGTAATCGATGTGACCGAGGTGCAGGATATCAAAACATCCATTGGTGAACACTATTTTTTTTTGCGCTGCTCGCCAAGTTTCTAGTTTATGGGCAAGTTCATCTTTTGATAAAATTTTTTCTGAGCTACTCATGCGCACTATTTTCTTGTTTATAAATTATGCTGATAACCAATCCAAGTAGTCCAATCACTATAATCATGATAGTTTGACTTATATGCAATAACCCTGCAAAAGTCGCCGCAGTGCCCTCTTGCACATCATATGCTATCAAAGTAGCCATGACAAGCGCATGAAAAGTACCAATTCCTCCCTGAACAGGTGCCGACATACCAATTCCTCCCATAATAAGTACAGCAAATCCTGCCAGGAGACCTAAATGTGATGTTCCCTCTAAAGCATTAAACATCAAGTAGGTCATTAAAAAATACAAAACCCAAATAAGCAAGGTAGAAATCCAAAATGCTGGATTTTTGCCAGCTTTTTTTATACTTACTAAACCATTTAATACTTGTCCAATAAGCCCTCGTACTTTCTGAATGAAGAATGAGTTACTTTGCTTAAGTTTCTTGTATAGGAAAATGCCCAGGAATATACTCACCAAAAATACACTAATTAATATAATAATAATGGAACCAGAAGGATGCAATTTATCCTCATACCCCCAGGTTAATCGTTGAATCAGATCACTTAACCGTTGAAAGGCTAGCAAAATGACCATACCAAATAATATGAGCAGGCAAATCAAATCTGTAATACGCTCCGTAATAACAGTGCCAAACGCCTGTACAGCAGGTACTTTTTGCATTTTATATAAAATACCGCACCGGGTCACCTCACCCATGCGAGGTAGCACCAAATTAAAGAGATAAGCCACCATGACAGCCACATAGGTCGGGAGTAATTTTGGCCTAAATCCAAGAGGCTTTATGAGCATTTGCCAGCGCCAAGCACGTACCAAATGACTTACTGCGCCAAGGATAACCGAGAGGATAACCCAGGAATAATTAGCGTTTTTAAGTTGATTAAGCATACCTGTAATATCCTGATTACGGTAGAGCAGCCATAACAGCCCTGCAGCAATCAGCAACGAAATAAGGTATTTAATAGCAGATAAGATCGATCGTTGCATAGATTTAGCTCACTTGTGATGGAGAAGCATATAATTTATTAATTGTTGGATGGTTATTTTCGCCCAAAACGATATTGTCGATCAGGCGTGTACTACCAACATATCCAGAGATACAAAGTGCAATAGGCTCACCATGATAGGTTTTGATTGGCGTAAATGTATGAAATGAAACAATTTCAAAATACTCCAAACTTACCGTTGTATCACGATCAAAATGATGATGAATCCTATCCCGAACTTTATTCAAATCTTGATGCTCCTCAATCAATTGTGCTCCCAACTGCAGCGCCTGATAAAATTTAACAGCATCTTTGCGTTCTTGGTCACTGAGCAATCTATTTCTTGAAGACATGGCAAGGCCATCTGATTCGCGCACAGTGGGCACTAATTTAATTGAAACAGGAAAAAATAGATCCAATTGAAGTTGCTTAATTATAAAATATTGCTGCAAATCCTTTTGACCAAAATAGGCCGTATCAGGCTGAATAATATTAAAAAATTTACTGACAACTAATCCAACCCCGCTAAAATGACCAGGTCTAAATGCACCTTCCAAGAGCGTATCATACTGCTTAAAAATAAATTTAATGCCTGCTTGATAGGGGTACATATCATTCACTTCAGGGATGAAAAGCATATCACAGCCAGCATCTTCAAGCTTTTTGATATCATTTGCTAAATCTACTGGATAATTTTCTAAATCTTTTGCCTTATTGAACTGAGTAGGATTGACAAAAATACTACAAACGACTATTTCACTCTCCAACCTAGCAGAATCAATCAATTGCATATGCCCCAAATGCAATGCACCCATTGTTGGCACATAACCAATTCTTTTTTGCCCTTTTTTCGTCGAAATGAAATCTCGAACCCCTGCGATCGTTTTAATGATTTGCATAAGTAAATAACCACATTTAATCAGTAAATCTATATTTTTTTATACAAAAAAGGAGGATTTGACTAAAAAAAACCGTAATTTTGTGAACATTTTTGCAAATTTTGATTTGTGATAAAAAAACATTGAGCATATGTCAAAACTTAGAATCCTTTATGTAGCCTCCGAAATTAATCCTTTTTTGCAAACCTCTGAAGTAGCTGACTTTGTCAGAAGATTGCCACAAGGTATGCAGGAGAAAGGTATGGAAATTAGAATACTTGTTCCAAAATTTGGATTAATAAACGAACGAAAAAATAGACTGCATGAGGTTGTTCGTCTTTCAGGCATTAATATTGCTGTTGGGGATGAGGAAAAACCATTAGTAATTAAAGTGGCATCGATTCCGAATGCTAAATTACAAGTATATTTCATAGATAATGAAGATTATTTCCATAGAAAGTCTGTTTTCTTTGATAAGAATAACAATTTTTATGATGATAATGATGAGCGGGCCATATTTTTCTGTAAGGGCGTATTAGAGACCGTACGAAAGTTAGGTTGGGCTCCAGATATCGTGCATTGTAACGATTGGATGACGAGCCTTATCCCAATGTATCTTAAAACAACTTACAAAAACGATCCTGTATTCAACCACACCAAGTCCGTTTTCACAATTTATAATAATTTTGTGGCCTATAAATTCGATAATAATTTGATCGAAAAGGTCAAAATGATTGATCAGTTGTCTGAATTAGAAAAGAAATACGAAGAGGCGATACCAAATTATCCCAAACTGGCTGATTCGTTAAAAGTGGAGCATGTCTATGGTTTTGATTACACTACAAGAGAAGAGGCAAAACAAAGTATATTTGAATATATTAAGCTGTATTACAGCAAGAAACGGAGACATTCTGCTAAAGGTTATAA
>JAUIFR010000061.1 GCA_030430325.1 Bacteroidia bacterium
GTCCTTTGACGCTGTCAAAATAGAGTGTTGGCGCAACACCGCCAAAGGCTGCGGCCTCACCATGAGTGACATTAATCACCAGCAATGCGGCAACAGCAGCGTCGCAGGCAGTGCCGTTGCCTTCCAGAATTTCTACAGCAGTTTCTGTTGCCCAAGGTGTGCCGGTTACGACTGCGTACTCGCGACCCTGCACCGCGTGATTTTTCGTCCCTGTTAAACCCTGATAGGGCAAGATTTCAGGTCGCTGCGCGTAAAAAATGTACGCCAGGTACACGAGACCCACGACCAGGAGCCCTGCAAACACCTGCGCCATTGCCAATGCTGGCCTCGATGAGAGACAGTTTCGTTTCATGCCGCAACTCCCATTAGCGGATCGAAATCAGGCGCTTTGTGGCACACGCAGCGATCTATCTGTTATCCAGCTGCCTGTTACTTGCCATTTGATCGTGGCCTGAGTCCACCTGGTTACGCAAGAGACATCGTAGACAGATGGTGAAATAATGATCTCTGCTCCTGCTTTTATCATCGGGTTGGTCATTACGATTTCACATGCTCAGAAAACCCCTATTCTATCTGTTCATGCTGGGCTTCGTGCTAGTGGTCCTGGAGGTATTCTCCTTTGTTGCAGTTCAGCTGATTGATCAGGACAAGCTATTCGATACCCGGGAGACTGTTTACGCCCGCTTTTCTGAAGACGGCCTGTCGCAGTTCCGCGCGAGCGTCGGTGACCCGGTAACCGGTTGGCAGAACCGGGGACCCGTCACTATCCAGGGCCAGAACTGCCTGGGTGAGCCAATTGCATACCGCTATGACGAGGCCGGCGCCAGGCTACACGACAACTTCGATGTCGCGTCCACGCAGATCGTCATCGTGGGGGACTCCTACACCCATGGTGACGAGGCCAAAGACAGCCAGACCTATCCCGCCAGGCTATCCAACCTGCTGGGCGTGTCAGTCGCAAACCACGGTGTTGGCGGATATGGGCCAGTCCAGAGCATTCTGAACTTTCAGGAGCAGGCTGGTCGATATCCCGAGGCCAGGATAGTGGTGCTGGGCATCATGTACGAAAACCTTTACCGCATGGTGAACAGCTATCGACCTGTCCTTTACGACTCAGTTTACTCCACCTACTCACTCAAACCCCACATGAAAGATGGGCAGGTAGTACCTCATCCAGGAGCGGAGTCCTTGGCCAGTATCGGCGCGTTTAAAGATGCTGCCGAGGACGCCTTTGATCGCGATTTCTGGGCCAGGCCAGTCCTCGGTTTTCCTTACCTTGCCTCAGTAAGTGAAAGGCCAGTCTGAGAGCTGTTTTTTTGCCAATACCGGGTAATTTGGCAATTTCGAGTACGGCTTCTTCAAGTAATTTGGAGGAAAACTGCATGTAAATTTAGGGCTAAACTACAGCGGCTTGAATACCTGCATCACAAATAGATTGGCACATGGGCTTTAGCTCTATAAATGTACCCATCTTAACGGTGCACTTACCTTTGTAATGTATAATGAGCGTACACTGCTCGGCTTGGCTTGAATCATGCTTACAGACCTTGATCAAAGTCTCGATAACATGATCAAAAGTGTTAATATCATCATTATAAACTATTAAGTCATGCAAATCCTGTTCAATGACTTCTTCTAATACTGCTTGCTCTTCGTATTCTGTAATAGTTGACATGAGTAATAAATTTTAACAAATTTAAAAAAAAATAGTTAAAAAAGCAATAGTTGCAAAAAAAATGGTGAAAATAAATGCCAAAGCTCATTTTAATAATGAACAAAATATGCTAAATACGTTCAAATAAAATACATTTTGAGTAAAATTTGCTAATTTTGTTTAAAAAAAGTGAAAGTGCCTGCAAAAATCCCTATTTTAAATTAGGTTACCAAGTTTGTAATATAGCCTAGAACTGAAACTTTTTTTTAGTAGTTTCGTAAAATTATTAAACATTTCGACCTAAGTTTATCATGTGTAAGTCTTTGGTAAAATTACTTTGTTTGGTGTTGATGACGGTGATCGTCACCTATGCTCCTGCTCAGAAAAAAAAGAAAATAAAATTAATTGAGGCGGCAAGCTTTGAGGGTGGTAAAAACGCCCTTGGAGAATATCGACTCTGGAAGGGGGACTTATCTGCTGGTAAGCAAGCTGTTTTTAAGCATCAAAATACCATGATTTATTGTGATTCAGCTTATCAAAATGTTAAAAATAATACGTTGGAGGCCGTAGGAAATGTACGAATTGAACAGGGTGACTCCATTACAGTTACAGCCAATAAGCTTAACTATGATGGTGATACTAAATTAGCCCAATTGCGTGGCAATGTCATCCTTACAGATGATTCTCTAACACTACTCACTGAAAACCTAGACTATGATATGCCCAAAAATTTGGGATATTATTTTGGAGGTGGCAAAATATTGGATGAAGAAAATATCTTAACTAGTGATAAAGGATATTACCATACCAATTCGAAAGTCGTTACATTTAGGGAAGATGTGCATGTGACCAATCCTGAGTATACCATGGAGTCTGACACATTATATTATGATACGCAAACCAAAATTGTACGGTTTGAGGGGCCAACAAAGATTGTTTCTGTGGATGGAGAGACCATCACAGCCACGCAGGGTACGTATGATACCCAAAGGGAGCAGTCTCAAATCAAAGGTGCGATCGAGACACCTGAGTATATTATTAAGGGTGATCGCCTCTTCTTTGATGATGCGCAGTCCTATTATGAGGCTAAGGCGAATATACAATTAACAGCTAAGGAAGATGACCTCATCATTACAGGAGATGTGGCGCAGTACTGGCGTGAGGATGGTATAACCAAGATTTATGGTAATCCGGTCATGCAGAAAATAATGGAGGGGGATACGCTCTTTCTATCAGCGGATACCTTGGTGTCTGTGGAGGATCAAGCAACAATGAAGAGGTTTCTCTTTGCTTACCACGATGTAAGAATATTTAAGTCAGATATGCAGGGGCTTACTGATTCACTTGCCTATCATATTGATGACTCGGTGCTCTATTTTTATAAGGATCCTATTATGTGGAATGGCGATAACCAAATGGTAGCTGATTCTATCAATATATATATGGCTAATGATCAAATTGATAGACTTTATATGAGTGGAGATGCGTTTGTTGTATCTCAGGATACTCTTACCAATTTCAATCAAATTAAGGGTAAAACGATTACGGCGAATTTCAGGGAAAATGAGATTGATCATATTTTGGTAGATGGCAATGGAGAGAGTATCTATTTTGCGCTAGAAGGGGATACAGTAATGGTTGGTATGAATAAAATTTTATGTGGTAAAATGAATATGCGCTTTGAGGAGCAGGAACTCTCCACTATTAAATTTTATACTAATCCTGAAGGTAAATTCATTCCTCCACATGAGCTTCAGGATCTAGACCGCAAATTGATCGGATTTGAGTGGCGCATTGAAGAAAAACCTACCAGAGAGCTAGTGACAAATCGAGCTTTGGTTGAAGTAGTAAGGGAAGAGGATATTGAATGAATTCAGCTAATTAAATTCAATATTAATTAATAACCACAAACTCCCTAAAATTACTATGGTCTATTATTTTGCTTTCAGCTTGGTACGATTCCAAAAAAGTTTTTGGCAGTCTTGAATTCCTCCTTTTATTCCATTTAAACTCAAAACCATATATTTTGCCATTATTGTCTTCAACAAAATCTACTTCTTGTTGTTGTTTTGTCCTCCAAAAATAGACTCTTGCAAGACTTTGTTTATATTCAATTTGCTTTATTCTTTCAGCTATTAAAAAATTTTCCCATAATGCTCCTTTATCCATTCTAAGTTTAATGGGATTAAAGTTTCCAATGATCATATTTCTTATGCCATTGTCATAGAAGTATATTTTTTTGTTAGTTTTTATCTCATTCCTGAGGTTTCGGCTAAAGCTTCCTAACTTAAATATGATGTAACCTTTTTCCAATATACTGATGTATTTACTAATAGTATTTCTGTCTACATCTACCATTTGTGCTAATTCCGAATAGTTAACTTCATTGCCTAGCTGAAGAGCGAGTGCTTGAACTAGCTTATCCAATACTTCAGGCTTACTAATACCAGAGTATGAAAGTATATCTTTATAGAGATAGCTATTTACCAGATTTCTCAGTATACTTATTTCTTCACCTGGATTATTAAGCACATCTGGGTAAAAACCGTATAACAACCTATTTTCTAATTGTTGTTCTGCAAATAAATATCCATGATGATTTTCAAATTCCTCCCATGAAATTGGAAAGAGCTGGTATTCCCATTTTCGGCCAGTTAAGGACTCATTTATTTTATTTGATAAATCAAACGATGAAGATCCGCTTGCAAATAGTTGTACCTCTTTAAACCGGTCAGTTATGATTTTCATGGTTAGGCCTATTCGGTCTATACGTTGTGCTTCATCAATAAATATAAATTTATGTTTCCCTAAAATTACTCTGATTTCTTCTGTATTTGGCTCGGTTAGTAGTGTTCTTGTTTTTGGGTCATCCCCATCGAGTAGTAAATAATCTCTTGTCTTAAGAATTTTTTCTATCAGAGTGGTTTTTCCAACTTGTCTAGGTCCAATAATTACTACTGCTTTACCAGAGCCAATTTTCTTTTCAATTTTAGCACTCAGATATCGTGTGTACATATATTTTTTGCACAAAGTTATAACTTTTCGTGAATTTAATCATTAAAAGTTATAACTTTTCGCGAATTTAGTTCATCTCTAAAAATGAAATTCAATAAAATTAGCAAAATATATTGAAATATCAATCAAATACATACATTTTTATGTTTTTTCTAAGAAAAATAGCTTCAATTATTTCTCAGGAATTTCAAAAAAAACTTTGGTTACCATTACATTTTTAATTCAGAATACTTATATTTGCGATCTTTTGCGGATGTGGCGAAATTGGTAGACGCACTAGACTTAGGATCTAGCGCCGCGAGGCATGGGGGTTCGAGTCCCTCCATCCGCACTTTTACTACCATTCTTTATAGCATATTTTGTAACTAAATTTCATTGGATCTTGGACATTACATTAGACAAAAAGTCAAATACAGAAGGGCTACTTCATGTAAAGCTAAATGAGGCAGATTATGGCCTAAAAGTGGATGATAAGTTAAAGGAGTATAGTAAGACTGCACAAATCAAGGGTTTTAGACCAGGCAAGGTTCCTAAAGGTGTCATCAAAAAAATGATGGGTACCTCCATTTTGATCGATCAGGTCAATGAGCTGGTACAAAATGAAATTTATAATTATATTGATTCGAATGATATTCAGGTTATTGGGCAACCTATTATTAATAGAGACAAAGCATCTGATATCAATTGGGAGACACAGAAAGAGTTTGAATTTGAGTATCGCATGGCTTGGGCAGCTGACTTTGCTTATGATTTTGAGAAAGAAGAGGTAGTAAAATATAAAATATTACCTGATGCAGAGTCAATAAAAATGGCGGTAGATGAGGTGCGCCGTCAAAATGGCAAAGTGACCAACCCAGATTCCTCTGAAGATGGAGATGTACTTTTGGGCCACATGAAGCTTAAGGACGACGAAGATGCTGCAGAAGTAGAATCCGTACTATCACTTGAGCGTGTAAAGGAAGATAAACGCGCCATTTATATTGGTGTGAAGGCAGGTGACGTTGTAGAAGTTGATATTGAGGATACCTTCAATACACCAAATGATGTTTCGTATTTTACGGGACTTAAATTAGATGAGCTTGAGGGTTTGCAAGGTGTGTATACCTTCAAAGTAGATAAAATTCATCGAAATGACCTGGCCGAGATTGATCAAGAATTGTTTGATAAATTATATGGTGAGGGTAAGGTAACTTCTCAGGAAGAGTTTGAGGAAAAGATGCGTGAGAAATTAGTAGAGCGGCTAGAATATGAGATGGAGTACCGCTTTAATAGCGACCTCAAGGATAAAATTATAGCTTCAGTTGATATTGAACTACCTGAGGATTTTCTTAAGGAAGAAATTTTTA
The DNA here is from genome assembly GCA_030430325.1 of Bacteroidia bacterium. GTDB lineage: Bacteria > Bacteroidota > Bacteroidia > Cytophagales > Cyclobacteriaceae > JAUIFR01. The sequence goes on from JAUIFR010000061.1 coordinate 6,016, forward strand.
AGCCAAACGCGCAGGAAGAGGATCTCGACAAAGTCGACGAAATGATGTCATATTATGCAAGTCAAATTAAGTGGGACTTAATCAAGGCAAGAGTGCTTAAAGATGCAAATGTAGAGGTTCAGTATGAGGATGTACTGGCAAAGGCTAAGGAACTTTTCAGGCGCCAAATGGCGCAGTACATGCCCAATATGGGTGATGAGTTGGAGGAGAGATTGCATGCAGTTGCTGTAAATTACCTCCAAGAGCAAGAGGGTAAAAACTACCAAAACTTGCACGATCAAGTAAAGGATGACAAAGTTTTAGTGATTGCAGGTGAAAAAATGGCCGTAAATACAAAAGAAATCGAAGCTTCAGCGTATCAAAAAATGATGGAAGAACAGGCAAAGAAATCATAGATAGTATTGCAACTGAGTTAAATTAATACTAAATTTGCAGCCCAATTAAAATTTTTGAAATGGAGCAAAAAAATTATGAAACCGTATTTATCCTAAACCCAGTGCTTTCTGAAGTGCAAATGAAGGAGAGCGTGGATAAATTTAAAAAATTGTTGGAAAGTAACAAGGCAGAAATCATCAATGACGAAAACTGGGGTTTAAAGAAGCTGGCATATCCTATACAGCATAAAACTACGGGGTTTTATCAGCTTTTTGAGTTTAAAGCATCTCCAGAAGTGATCAAGGCACTTGAGATTGAGTATAGAAGGGATGAGAAAGTGATGCGCTTTTTGACTACTGCTCTTGACAAGCATGCTGTAGCGTATAACGTAAAGCGTAAGAACGGAGATTTTGTAAAAAGTAAAGAAAAAGAGAAAGCAGCACAATAAATAGATAGAATTATGACACTGGTAAATGAATCTGTATCACGTAATGATAACCGAAAAAAATATTGTCGATTTAAGCGTCATGGTATTCGGTATATTGACTATAAGGATGCTGACTTTTTATTAAAGTTTGTAAATGAGCAAGGTAAGATATTGCCTCGTCGCTTCACTGGTACTAGCCAAAAATATCAGCATCGAGTGGCTAAAGCCATAAAGAAAGCACGTCACTTGGCGTTATTACCATATGTAGCTGACTCTTTAAAGTAAATGGTTATGGAAATAATATTAAAAGAAGATGTAAAAGGGCTTGGCTATAAGAATGATGTTGTGAAGGTGAAGCCAGGTTTTGGACGGAATTATTTGATCCCGCAAGGGCTAGCTATAGTTGCTAATGCATCGAATCGTAAGCTAACGGATGAAAATATTCGACAAGCTGCTCATAAGGCCGAAAAAATGAAAAATGACGCCTTAGCGATTGCTGCATCAGCTGAGAAATTATCCATCTCGATCCCTGCTAAAACAGGAGAGAGTGGAAAGATATTTGGTGCCATTACTACACTGCAAATTTCGGATGCCTTAAGGGATAAAGGAATAGATGTGGATCGTAAGAACATATCGTTTCCTACAGCTATTAAGACAACAGGCGAGTTTGTAGCGGTATTGAACCTTCATCGTGAAGTGTCGCACGAGCTTAAATTCACGGTTGTTTCAGAAAATTAATAAAAGCTAACACATTTTATTAGATGGTAAGCCCATGCGAGAGCATGGGCTTATTTTTTGATTCGTCTAAATTATGATATCTTGTTTTCCTATTTAAAGCAAATAGTGTTATTGTGTTGATAATTAATTGATTAAACTACTTACTTTCTTAATGTTTTTTTGCTGAATTTATGTAAAATTTATAATTGTTTATTCTCTTAATTTTTAAACATTGCTTATTTTTACTCAAGAAATTGAAATAGAATTATACAAAAATTTAGTAAATTCATGAATCTATTTGACATTTTACAGCTGATAATGGTAACATTTTAGCCAATTGAGTTACTATTTGATAGATCATATTAAATTGTAATACTTAACATATAACAATGAAGAAATTATTAATATTTGGAGTAATCATGCTCTCATTTGGCATTGCAAACGCGCAAAAAGTATTTGAGGTGGACTATTCGGGTCAGGCTGATGTAAAGGTATTCGTAGTTGACTATGAAAGCCAAGCCGACCTCAAGGTGTATAGAGTTGACTATAGCAGCCAAGCTGGGAATAATGATGGTAAGTGGTTCTACGTGGATTATTCAAGTCAGGCAGATACTAAGATTTTTTTCGTAGATTATGCAAGCCAGGCGGACCTTAAAATTTACTATGTAGATTACAGTAGCCAAGCAGGTTGGAAGAATTCCTCAAAAAAGGGCTTGATGGACTAAATTTAATGTATTTTGCAGAATTTGTTTATTTATTTTTTATATTTGAATGATTTCTGCAAAATATGTTCAAATTTCCTTTTAAAGGATTACACCTATTCCAGGAGATTAGTAAATTGTATAAACGGAATGAGTTCGGTTTATACAACTATTTTAGGGGGATAAGCGTATTATGTTTATATATTGTTACCTGCAATTAAAACCAACGAACACCAAAAGAATTAATTTGAAAATTCTACCTTTGTAGTCTGTTATACTAATTCAACATATTATCTGAGTCTTTCTATAAAAGACAAACTCAACAAAACGAGTAATTAACGCATAAAAATCATCCGTTTTTTTTAATGCACAGATAATTATATCTAGTTATTTCATCAAATTTTAAACAATAACAATTGATTGTAATCGATTGCTTTATCACGACAGTGCCTTGCATTTTAAATCGTGATGATAATCCAATGATTCAAAATGAACAATAAACAGCTAATAAGCAGAAACATAGAAATATTTTACACTAAGGCTTCCGAAGAAACCAGACTAGATAAAGGTATGGGGGTTTTTGAATTTCAAAGAATTAAATCACTAATAGAAAAATATATTCCAACCGCATCTTCAAAAATAATTGATGTTGGTGGTGGAACAGGTAAATATTCAGAATGGCTTGCGAAAAAAGGGCATCAAGTCCATTTGGTAGAACCCGTTTCTAAACACATTCAAATTGCTCAAAACAGGAGTAAAAGATTGAAGAATCAGTTTTCGATTCATTTGGGCGAAGCTCGAAAATTGGAATTCCCAAATAATTATGCAGACCTAATAATATTACATGGTCCTCTTTACCACCTTCAAAAAAAGGAAGACCGAGATTTAACAATTTGCGAAGCTAAGCGGGTTTTAAAAAATAACGGGATTATATTGGGTTTTGCTATTAATTATACAGCATCAACTTTGGTCGGACTTTTAAATGGTCTAATTCATAAAAACTCGTTTTTTGAAATGTGCAAAGAAGAATTAACAACAGGAATACACAATCCACCAGATGATTTTCCGTGGCTTTTAGCCGAGGCATATTATCATACCCCTGAACAACTAAAAGACGAATTTACAAATCAAGAATTAACTCATCTCAATACTTATGCTGTTGAAGGTATGGCTTGGTTGGACAAAGATTACTTTGCCAATATGCTGAACAACAAAAAGCAAAAAACACTACTGGAGCTTATTAAAGTCACAGAAAACGATAATTACCTTTTGCCTTTCAGCCCACATATGATGATAGCAGTAAAAAAACAAACTACTCATGGAAAATAAAGACAGATATTTTAAAGCTTTGGTTGAAAATAAAGGACAGCTGAATGAAATTGATCTCGGAGAAAACATTGGACTTGATGAAGAAGAAACAAGAGAAATAATTGCGCAACTTCTATCCGAACATAAAATTGAATATGTGGAAAATGGGTCTTCTAACTACAGACTTAACAAAAATACGAAAAGAAAAAACAAAAGCAGGTAACAATGTATAAAAGCAATAGCGGGTTGGGTGTTAACTCAAAGTGTTATTGCTTTTAATTTAGTAAATTGCAAAAAGGAAAGTTAGGTTTTTTTAATCCGCTACGGCTCTTATACTAACCGTTGGCAATAATACGAATGACAGAAATAGATAAAAACCTTTTCGTTGGAAATTTAATTGATTTTGAAAACAATCAATATGATCCTGACTTTTGCTTTGTCCAAGCTTGCAAAGAACCTTGTCATAGAAGAGCAGTTGGATATACTGGGCGAGCACCTGAAAAAAGTCACCCCGAATACCTAATTGCACACAGGGAAAGAAAAATCATTCTCAATATGATTGACCCACCAACTGGAAAGTATTTTGAAAACATATTATTTGAAAGTTCTTTAGACTTCATAAATAAACATTTAAAAAATGATAAAAAAGTTCTAATTCATTGCAATCAAGGCAAGTCTCGTTCACCAAGTATTGGATTATTGTACTTGGCAACTCAAGGTAAGATTCGAAATGAAAACTATGATTTAGCGAAGGAGGATTTTGAACAAATTTATACTAATTATGAACCAAGTGGAATTAGGGAATTTTTAAGTGAAAATTGGAAAAACTATTTTTAAAGCATATAAATTATGGGAAAAATTCAATACGTAGTGCCAACTGATGATGGTTGGGGAGTTAGAGGAGAAAATAATGAAAAACTGACAAAAAAGTTTGATAAAAAATCTGATGCTGTGGATTACGCAAAAGACATTGCAAAAAATCAGAAACCTGAACTGACAATCTTAAAAAAGGATGGAAAAATCCAAAACAAAAACAGTTATGGAAATGACCCAAATCTACCAAAAGACAAGAAACCTTAAAAAGTACTATTGCCAACACCGTGTATAACTCATTGCGGCTAATTATTTAACCCAAAGTTTATTGTATTTTATTATCTTTGGTTCAAAACGAAAAAATAAGTGCTTGTTTAACCGCAACAAGCCATACACCAGACCGTTGTACGCAATTTGAGAAAATGGAAAACACAGAAAATCCAATAGGTTGGTATGAAATTACAAAGGATATAATAATTCCTCTTTTAGGAGTTATTTCAACTTTAGTAATTGGGATTATAATTGCGTTAATTATAAAAAACAAAGAACGGAAAGCAAAAGTAAAAGACATCTTGATTGACCACTATATGGACTATTTGACTGTTAGAACATCTGCGGTTGAATACGAAATAAACTCTACCATTAATGAGATACTTTTAGAAATAAAATTAGAATCGGACACTTACTTTAAAGGAAACGCAAATTGGCATTTACCAATCCAGATAATTAAAGAAAGATTAGAAGAATTAGGAGAAAGATTAAAGAGTTTTGAAAGTATTAATACTAATTGGTCAATTTATACATATCGATTTGCATTTCTTCTTGGTAAAAAAAGCTATTTCAAAGATTCACTACCTCTTGAAAATAAGATAACAGAGGAATTAATGTCCAGCTCAAAATTGGTTTCTACTAAAAAAGATATTTTAAAAAAAATTAAAGAGGACTCTGAACTTATGAACGAATTGAATTCAAGTAACTCTGACAAAATAAATAGAGCATTAAATAAAATTTATGGAATTGTGACAACTGATTACAACCAATATCAATTTTCATTATTTAATCCTTACAACACTAAATTAGCGGAATTAATAAATGAATATTAAAAAACTGCGTACAACAATGTATAACAGCAATTACGGCGGATTCGACTACGTCCGAATCCACTCGGAATTGCTAACGTCTGTGCTTAACCGAAAAACATTAACTTTAATCCCGTAACTGACGTTTATACGAGACCGTTAGCGGTCATTCAAAACAATAAATTAAAGTATAAAGAATTAAAATGAACAACAAAGAGATTTACAAAAATGCTCCTGAGTACTGTGGCTACTTTTTCGATTTGATAGAGTCTGATGATTTACTTGCCGAATTCGAAAAAAGTAAAGAGTTGACTCTTGATATTTTAAAATTAGTACCACCTGATTTGGAAAATTACTCTTATCAAACAGGCAAATGGACTATTAAGGAAGTCTTGAGACATATAATTGATATGGAAAGGATATTTTCTTATAGATCATTTCGATTTTCACGATTGGATGATACTGACCTATCAGGAGTTGAAGAAAATGATTACGTAAATAATGCAAAACAAACTGAGATAAAACTGTCTGAATTACGTGATGAGTATCTAGCAGTCAGAAATTCTACGGTTTGGGTTTATAAAAATCTTAGTACAGAAATGTTAAACTTTAAAGGAACTGCCAATTCTCAAACTTACACAGCTGAGACACTTGGGTTCGCAATGATTGGACATAATGTCCATCAAGTGAAGTTTATCGAAAAGACCTATTGAATAAAAAGTAAAAAAAACGAACCGCTAACAACGCATATAGCTCATGGCGAGTGACGGCTGCCTGAAAGGTTTTTCTCAATAGCAAAGCTTGGTGTCGGTGGACAGGAAATTGCTTTGAAACCGCCACAAGCCATATGCAAACCGTTATGAGGAATGGTCTAGCAAATTTCACTGAAAACCGTGTAAAGGAAATATCAAATGTTATTTTACTTTGGAGTATCTTGTAAATCTATATAATTGTAATGAAGAAGCAACTTTGTATTGGATTATCAATAGCATTTATGGTCCTTTTTGGATGTAAAAAAAAAGAGAACCAAACTCAGAAAAATGAAGATAGTTTTTCTGTAACTATCTTTAAGAAAGAACAGGATTCATTGTATATTGAAGGTAGTAATATTTGGATAAGAGATAATCCAAAAAAAGGTAAAATATTGATGAAACTCAATACAGGAGATCGATGTGTTGTTCTTGATACTGGTAAAGTAGATACTATAAAAGGATGTATAGATTATTGGTATCAAATTAAGCACCATGATACTATTGGTTGGGTATTTGGTTCTCAAACTGATATAAAATCAGAAAGAAGTAAAGAAACATTGTTGTTTTTGAAACAAAATCGAGAAAAATTGAAATGTAATAACCTTGACTACACATTTATTAACCAGAAAAAAAAGTCTTATTATACTTTATCTAATATCATACTATTTGCAGAAACTGATACTCTTGGTGTACTTGATTTTCGGGAAAAAGCACTACTCTCTCAAGAGAAAAAGTATGCACAGATTATAAAAGAGGATTATAATTTTGATGGTTTATGTGATTTTATATTTATTGATGATATGTCAGCATCACATGGTTCAACGGATAGCTACTATTTTTTATATGATTTAGAAACAAAAGGATTTATAGAAGACACTTCATTACCCAAACGGAATGGAGGTATAAAAATCAATGCAAATAAGAAAGAGGTTATAATATATTGTTCTTATCAGGATTGTGAAGTTTCTTACAAATTTATTGATGGGAAATTCAAGAGAGTATCAGGAACGTTTACTTTAGAACCATAAAATAATTGAAAACCCATATGCTATTGCTAAGAATATCGGAACAAAAAAACCTCATAACATTATATAACAAAAAATAGTCGCCCTTCGGGACAACAATATTTGTTATATTTATCGTTGGCGGTAATTGCAAGAGCGACCTGCACAAAACTATCGTATGGATAAATTAAAGACCAAAATAAAACGGATTAAAAAGGATATTGAAAAGTTGACATCCAAATATTGTGCTGAGAAATTTAATGTTACTTATTATGGAGCGTTTGACATTGACCCAAAACATTTGGTTTATTGGATTTGTGTGCAAACGGATAAAACAAAATGTGATTTAGAAAACAATGAGATTTTAGGTAAATTCTTGCGAGAACTTTCAGATAAAAATAACTATCCGATTGATTCGAGAAAATTTGTGGCGATAGGGTTTGAATCTCAAGAGTCTGTCGATAGAGAATCAAATGGAAACTGGTGGCATCATTTCAAATAGTTTAGAATGATTGATTTAAAGAAGAAGGAATTTATTGAATATCTTGCTCAAAATGAAGAGTCAGGCCAAGCTTTTAAAGACCAGGCTATAAATCAGCCATATGATATTTCACCCAATGAGTTTAGCGAATTAGACAGTCTAACAATCACGTTTGATACCTTTGATAAGTTCTATATTTTGAGACATTTGTTGACAAATGAGATATTTCTTGGAGATATGAACATTGGTGGACATGCGGCTCGTAGCAGAATTATTAAAGTGAATCGAGATGATTTCTTTTCGCAGCCTGAAAAGCTGAAAAAGTGGTATAATAACTATTCATTTAAAATTTGGGAGAAATAATGGATACTATTTATAAAGTATTTGTTGAAGATAAACTAATTCAATCATTTAAAGATTCTTATTGGTATGATACAGCAACTCCATTTCAATGGTGCGTAAGTGAGATTAAGAAAATTGCAGACAAAATTAAAGCTGGACAGGAGGTTCGTATTATCAGCGAAGAATCAGAATTGCAAAACGCAAATTTGGCTCAGTGCAACTTGACAGGTAAGAGCTTCGAAATCACTTACGTTTCTTATACTGAACGTTGGACACAATAAAATTTACCACACAAAATATCGAATAACTGTGCCCAATAACGCATAACGTTAATTTAGGTAAAACATTTAATAAAAATCGCAACGGTTTGACACGAAATAGCTTTGATATGCCAAATGTTTCTTATACATGACCGTGATGGGTAATAATCAAATTATAAATTTATATGGAACACATTTCAAAAACTACCAATGGCCATTGTAGTACATTTGAAAAAAGAAGAAACACACCAACCCCAAATGAATTATTACCCTACTTCAAAAAAATATTAATATCCTCCCACATTGACTTTATCACCGGTTCTAGTTTTTCATTTTGTATTTGATTTAATTTGGTCTTGACCATATCTAAATCTAGTTTACCATGAATCCGTGCAACGTCTCCCAAGCCCGAAATGGCTGCTTTAGCAACCCAATAATCTTCATGATTTACATATTCTAATAAAATTTATTGCAACCACTTCCAGTCATCTATGCCATTAACTATACCGATGAGTGTTTCCACCATCTCGTCTCTTTTTCCATTAGATAACCGACGCAATGCATCTGACTTATCGGATATATTAAAATTTTGATACTCCAATGATTAAAATTGTTGGGCATGAAATAATTTAAGTACACTTCCTTCACAAAGAATGATCAAAGAGGGCTTTAGGGAATTTAATGCAAAAGCAATTAAATCTGAGTAGCCATTTGTGTTGGTGCCAAACCAAGTATAGTTGAGTTTTGAATTTACGTCCAGTGAAATATTGTCAATCGATGTGCAATTTTTGAATTTTTCTGGTTCACCTTTATATATATTCCAGTCTAATTCATCACTGTCTGTGATGGGTACGATCTCAATAAAATGATGCTCTGTTCGGATAAAAATAATATCTGCTTGAACCATATTATTTGCATTTTTTGATTCATCATTCAATGCTTTTATTGATAAAATCCTCTCTCCAAGTAGGTCTTCTAACTTTTTATTTTCCACCATACTTTTGTGCTTTTTTGCCTGCCTGTTTTACGTTATTGTAATTTTTGGTTGATATCAAGACGATCGTACCCATGAAAATTAATAGAAAAATGGAAACAACAATGATAGTGGCTTTATTCATTGGCGTGAACTTTGAAAAATACAATATAATGCATTTTTTTGTATTAAATTTATAATTTCTGCGTTGATTAAGCTATGAATCAGAAGAAAATTGGTGCCATTTTACTTTTTACGTTATTAGCACTAGCAATATCAGCTACTTTTAATACCAAACCCATAATTCAAGATGAGGCCTATCATCAATTTAGCGATCAATCATCCATTTTTGGTATTCCCAATTTTTGGAATGTAATATCGAATCTTCCTTTTTTTCTCGTCGGAATTTTTGGTATCAAACAATTTGTAAAAGCTGGGTGTCATTGGATTTACACCTTATTTTTTATGGGCGTTTCTTGTGTGGCTTTTGGTTCAGCCTATTATCACTGGGCGCCTATTTCATCCACGCTACTTTGGGATCGATTACCGATGACTGTAGCTTTTATGTCTTTGTTTTCTATCTCGATCAAAGAATTTATTTCTGACAAACTAGGACGACAACTGCTACTACCACTTATGGTGATCGGCATATGCTCCATTTTATATTGGAAATTTACTGGGGATTTACGCATTTATGCGTTTGTACAATTTTATCCTATACTTGGCATACCTATAATCCTAATTTTTTATAAATCTTCTACACATAAAACTAAGGCTTATTGGTTACTCATTTTAGCTTATGGGGTAGCAAAGGTATTTGAGCATTTTGACACCCAAATTCATCAAGTAATTGGAATAATAAGTGGGCATACTTTGAAACATGTAATTGCTGCTGCTGGGATTTATATCTGGGCTGTTTTTAACAAGAAAAGTACATGAAATTAACCTGCATTAATAACAAAGTATTGGTGAGATATTGAATAAAATTAGCTAAATAAATTCAATTAATTTTATATTTTAAACGTATTTTGCAAAATACGTTTAAAAATCTTTACTCGTTACTTCATAGTTTCTTGTAATTTTTTTGCACTGTCTGCGTAAATATTTGCCGTAGAAGCCAATTTTTTCGCAATTAATTCAGTCTGATGTTTATCATTTAAACCAAGATGGGCTAATGCCAAATACCATTGAATATGTTCTTTGTAAAGACTATCAGAATCTGTATCCATAGCTACTAACAAATCCTTAGCTTCTTTGTAGGCGCCCAAACATAAATAGCTATTTGCTAAATAGAGCTTAAGTGTATAATCTGATGGATTATTGGCCACCTCTTTTTTTAATTCTTCAACTGCCTTATCCCACTGCTCCAAGTAATAAAAATGTAATCCATTGATTTTATTAGATGTATTTGTTCCCCGATAAGAGGGCTGAGTAGGTAATGGTTTAAATAACTCATCGAACAATTTGTGATTACTATAATTTATATAGTATTTATTTCCTAAAAAAATAGAACTTGAAATAAAAAGCAGCGCAATGACTGCAGCCACTGCATAACTGTTTTTCCAGATAAATGTTTTTGTTTTTGCAGATTTTCGTTGCTCGACATACGCACGTAATTCATCTTTAAGTGCATTATTCTGCGCAGTGCGTTTAAATTCCTTAATCACCTCCTTATGAATCTCAACCTGAGATTGAAATTCAGGGTCATTCATGCGATTTTCAAATGCCGTTTTTTCAGCCGAGCTGAGTGTTTGATCGATCCACTTTTCTATGAGTTGAATATCGATATCATTTTGATTTGTAGTCATAAACTTAACTTGCTAATTTTACTCTTATAAGTAGTCGAAACATATTGCATTAATTTTTTATAACACCGAGACTTCGCATCCTT
>JAUIFR010000062.1 GCA_030430325.1 Bacteroidia bacterium
ATAACCGCTTTACCAATACGTTAAAAGATCGAAAAATTGCATTTTGGAAAATGTTTTCACACTTACAAAAACCAAACGCTATTTTAACTAAAGTATGTGAAATTAATTATTAGACTTTATGTAAGATTGAATCTCAATTTTAACCAAATCAATATGTGTCTCTGCCGTAGATAATATAGTGAATTTAAATTTCGAGATAGTGATCTCCTCTTCGGCCGCAGGAATATCCTCAGTGATAGAGAGTAAGTACCCGCCAAGTGTATCATAATCTCCTTCAGGAATACCCCATCCGTACTGTTCATTTAAGTAATCAATTTCATGACGAGCACTTAGAATATAAACATTCTCATTAACTTGCTGCTCCATAAGGGTGTTTTCGTCATGCTCATCGTTGATTTCCCCAAATATTTCTTCGATGATGTCCTCTATAGTAACGATGCCCGATGTACCACCAAATTCGTCAACTACTAATGCGATGCTTTTGTGTTCGGTTATAAATTGGATCATAAGCTCGTTGGCCAGCATCGTTTCGGGTACTATAATTATGGGACTTAAAATGCTGGATATATTTTTAGGTTTTTTGAAAAGTTCCAATGAATGACAGTAACCAATTACCTCATCAATTGATTCTTTATAAAGTAAAATTTTAGAGTGGCCACTATCGATAAATGCTTGCTTTAATGCAGGTATATCATCTTGAATATCAACGGCTACAATCTCAGTTCGAGGAATCATACATTCTCTCACTCTTACTGTTTTGAATTCTATGGCATTCGTAAAAATTTTAGTGTCTACATCCCATTGATTCGGCTCATCACTACCCTGAATCAACGAGTGAATGTATTGGTTGAGATCTGTTAGCCCAAATACGGGGCTATCTTCCGAATACTTATATTTAAATACACGGACAATAATCCATTTTGATAAATTAACAACCGTAAAAACTAGTGGAAGTAATAAATAGTAGAAGATATAAATGGGATATGCAAATAAAGTAACTAAACGATTGGGGTTACTTATAAATATAGATTTTGGTAAAAATTCTGCTGTGATTAATACAATTAATGTCGAAACGATGGTCTGTACAATTAAAATGATAACATCAGTACTTGCTCGATCAAAAGTTTGCCAATTTCCATAAATATAGCTGCGTATTATAGGCTCAATCAAACTCGTCATAAAAATACCATAAAGCACTAATGATAAGGTGTTTCCAATTAAAGTAGTAGCAATGAATTTGGAAGGTGATTTTAAAAATTTTACTAATCCTAAGGATAATCCCCGGTTACTTTTTAGCTCAAAGTATAACTTGTTAGCTGAAACATAAGCAATTTCGACACCCGAAAATACAGCTGACAAAAGCAACGTTATGATAATTATAACAATGATAAATTGGATTTCCATTATTCAAAATTACGGTATTTTTTGATTTGGACAAACATAAGAACTATTTGTGAGGACAATTCGGACTCAAATATTGTTTTATTGGTAAAAATTTTAAATTATTCTCAAAAATTAGATTCAAAAGGGGGATATAGTTAAAATAATGCATACGGGCTTTAAAATGGACTACATCTAAATTACAAAGAATAGCCTAACAATGAATAGTTTTTAAAGTTCGTGAAATATTAAAAAAGTGCAAATTGAGTTAGGGATGTGTTGGCCAGCCGCTTGCGGCTGGGTCCTTTAGGACGGAACCCAAAAGCAGCCCGGCCTGAAAATGATTTATTCATTTTCAGGCAACTCCCAAAAACTAAAATTCATATCTTTGATCAAGATTAGCTAAAAAAATTCAAAATAGACTATGAGGCTGTATAATAATTAGTGCTGATAAAAAATCAAGCAAAAAACTATTAACTAATTCAAAGCTCTAAAACTATAATTATGTCAAAATAGTAAAATAAAAAATATTAGAAAAGTACAAAAAAAAGAAATCAAACTTCATCGAAAAAACATTAAAATAGAAATAAAAGAAATTATCTCGGGCAACAATGATTATGAAGTAATAATTTTATGTTCAGGTCTAAATGTAGTAATTTGCTGCATATTGGTAATATAAATCATGATATAACGTTACTACTATATGAGTATTTTCAAACAACGTTTAGGTTGCCTAGTCCTCTTTGTATTTTTTATGGTATCACAACTGAGTCATGCCCAAATATTTGAGCTCAAGAAAGAGGAATTTGGTAGTGATATGAAAAAAATGTTAGCAACACATAGTAATTCAGAAACCGTGCAACTTGGTGTTGAATTTGAGCAATTTTGGAATAGTAGTGCACTTGCAGAGCCTCAAAAGCAGCAAATATTTAATATAGCTACTAAAATGAACACCAAACGTTATCGAGTACGTCCCCAATTCCATTTCTTTGTTTTGACGCTTATGAATGCAGTCAATAAACAAGCATTGCCCATGAGCGAAATGAAGAACATGTTGGTAGTGATTGATAAAATATTTGAACAAACAAATGGAAAGGAATTTGGTAATTTTTTACAAACGTTGCATCATTTTTTTGATGTACAAGCATTGTATTTTTCTAATTATAGTAAATTATATTATAAAAATGGCACCTATAGTTTTGAGTTTGTGGAGTTGGTGCAAGAGGTTGTTCAGCAAGAGGAAGATGAGGGTGGTGATTGGTTCGAAGACTGGGATAAGCCAGTTGACGAACAGGAGTGGAGCACTATTGACGATGAACATGTAGCTAATAAAGAAGGAGAATATACCTTGCCTGATGTTGCACAGCCAACTATATTAGGAGCAGTAGTTCATTTCAAAAATGTTGATTTAGAGTTTGTCACTCGGTATGATACAGCAACATTATATAATACCTCTGGAAGTTGGATGATTTCAAATAAATTGTTTGTCGGAGAAGGAGGTCGGTTTGATTGGAGTTCCGCTGGTTTATCTCCAGAAGAAGCATATGGTAACCTCAATAAATACAATTTTTCAGTAAATAGACCTTATTTGGCTGCCGAAAAAGTGATGATGACTTACCCTGATCGCTTAAATGAACCCATAGAGGGCGTTTTTGAATTTGAAAGTAAACGGCATAATGATAAATCAGATAATACTTATCCGCGTTTTAAGTCATATGCTAATAATATTACTGTTAAGAAAATTGGAAATGAAAATGTAGATTATAAAGGTGGTTTTGCATTGGTGGGGAGTAAAATTTTTGGAGCATCAGTGGTGGAAGGGCCGGCAATAATTACAGTGAAAGAAGATGGCGAAACGAAATTTAAAGTAAAGTCACACTTATTTAATTTTGAGGACTCATTGATTAATGCACAACGCGCTGCAATTGTGATGTATCATGGGGAAGATTCCATCATCCATCCAGCCATTAAATTTAAATTTAATACAGTAAGTAATGAGTTAACCTTGCTCAAAGATGAAGGTGGGTTTAAGGGAACTTCTTATTTTTCATCTTATTATAATATTGGAATAAAGGCCGATATGATTAAATGGAATATTGAAAGTGACAGCCTCGATATTGCTATTATAAATGCAAAGGATGACGTGCCCGCCATGTTTGAGTCTTTAGAGTTTTTTCATGAAACAAGGTTTCGAAACCTTGGCGGTCTCTATGACTATCATCCCTTGTTATTGGTTGTGAATTATGCTCGAAAGACGAAATCCTCACAAATTTATGTAGGGGATGTAGCAAATTATTATAAAAAAAATGAGAATACTTTAAAAAACGCCATGCTTTTGCTCATGCAGGAGGGGCTCATTGATTATAATACTCAAACGGGGCTCATCCAAATTAAAAGAAAGGGGTATCACTATGTGTTGAGCCAGCAAGGTAGAAAAGATTATGATAACCTCATTATTCCATCTATTTCAAGTAAACAGTCAAATGCAACCATCCATTTTGATAAAAATGAATTAACAGTACGCGGTATTAAGAAGTTTTATATTAGCGAGAAACTCGATGTTTATATTAAGCCAAAAGACAATCAAATTACTTTATTGCAAAATCGCGACTTTGAGTTTGATGGTCAACTAAATGCTGGTAGTTTTGAGTTTATGGGGAAGGATTTTAAGTTTGATTATGATAGTTTTAAAGTAGATCTTCCACAGATTGACTCCATTGCATTTAATATTGCAGCTGACGAATCTGGGCAAAGCAAAGTGAAACAGAAACTGGCGAATCAACTTGAAGAAACTGCGGGAATTTTATTAATTAATAAACCTAATAATAAATCTGCCAAGCGAGATTATCCGCACTATCCAACTTTTGCTTCTACCAAGGGAGCTATGGTGTACTATGACGATGCTGAAGTATTGGGTGGGGCTTATGATCGGAGTGTGTATTTTAATATTCCACCATTTGAGATAGATAGTGTCAGCAGTAGTGATCCGGGCGCTATTAAGTTTTCAGGAACTTTTACCTCTGGAGGCATTATGCCTGATATCGAACAAAGTTTACAGGTTATGCCTGACAAATCACTTGGTTTTAATCATCAAATTCCTGATGCTGGTTTCCAATTATATAATACCTCTGCGATTGGTACAGGTGATATGGTGCTTGATAATGGGGGAATTCAAACTACTGGTAAAATTAATTATTTAACGACAACCCTGACTTCTGAAAAATTTGTGTATTACTTGGACTCGGTTACGAGTAGTAATGGTTCATTAGCAGAAATTAGAGAGCAAGTCGGGGATGTATCTTATGCGCAGGCCACTGTCGATGATTTTCGGTTACATTGGGAGCCATATGCAGACAGTATGTTAATTAGCAATAATGATAAGGCTATCAGTATGTTTAATGGAACTGCCACATTGGATGGTACGGTAATCATGTCTGCAAAAGGTATGTATGGCCTAGGTAACTTGAATACTCGTGGCTCCAAGACTTTATCAAATCAATATACTTTTAAGCAAAGCAGTATTTTAGCAAGAAACTCAGCCTTTGAGATTAATTCGACCGATCCCAAAAAACCGGCTTTTTCGGGAGATGATGTACGCCTTAACTTTAATTTTGAACAAAATAAGGCAGATATAAGCCCTGAAGTTGAAGGTGTAGCCTCGCTAGATTTTCCTTACGTACAATTTAAGACCTCCATCAGTAACGCTACGTGGAGTTTAGATGAAAAGAAAATCACCATGAGTAAACCGGATAATGTTGATATTAGCAAGTCTTACTTTTATAGCACTAAGAAGGAAATGGACTCCCTAGTTTTTAGTGGAACAGCAGCTGAGTACGACATCGACAAACAAAAACTGAACATATCTGGTGTACCTTATATTGTGGTGGCCGATGCAAAAGTTACACCGGAAGGAAATCGTGTGAGGATATCTGGGGCATCTGATATACAATCATTTAATAATGCTGTTCTTGTAATGGATACGGTCAATGAATTCCACAGGTTATTTGATGGTGACATAAAAATTCATTCTAGGAATAAATTTGAAGGTAGTGCTACCTACCAATTTGTAAACGCTATGGCTGACACCTTTAATATCAAGTTTGGGGAGTTTACATTTAAAGAGGATGAGCTTGGTGAGCGACATACAGTGGCAAGTGGGATTGTGGACGAGCAAATGCAGCTTTTGATATCTTCTGGGATGTATTTCAAAGGACTAGTTACTATGAGGGCCAACCTTGAGGCTCTGGCACTGGATGGACTTGTTAAGCTTGATCTAAAAAATATTTCGGAATATGATGAGTGGATCCAATATAAGAGCGAGTCTGAGACGCAGGCTATCGTATTTGATTTTGATAATAGTGTTACAGAGAATGGTGATCCGCTTAATGCCGGGCTTCATTTTGAGTTAGCCACAAATGATCTGTACTGTGCTTTTGTTACAGAGAAGATTACACCATCTGATCCTGATTTTTTCATTGCTTCGGGTAATTTGTCTTTTGATGAAGAGAAAAAGCTCTTTCGCATTGAAGACCCTCGTAAAACGGCGGGAGAGTCATATGCGGGTAAATCATTTACTTATGATGATGAAAGCGGAAATATCACCATTGAAGGACCAATGGAGTTTATGTCTGGATTCCCAAAAGGATTTGACCTGCAGGCAGTTGGTAGAGGTAAAGGTAATTTAAGGAAAAATGAGTTCACCTTTAAGAATTTGTTATCCATACAGTATGATGTGCCCAGCCAAGCTATTGATGAGATGGCTAAAGACGTCCAGGTGGCTGTAGAGCAATCAGGAGTGCCTGAAGCGCATAGGGATAAAGGTAATTTAATGTATAAAATTGCAGAAATTATGGGTGATAAGGCCACGAAAGATTATGAAGAGCGGTCAGTCGAAGAATATGTGCCGCTTGTAACGATGTCCTCTAAATTAGTCCGTAGTTTGGTGTTATCAAGTGTCAACTTAAAGTGGAATAATGACGAAAAAGCATGGTATAGTACTACTCGAATAGGTATATCAAACATTGACAAAAATGATATCAATGCTCGAGTAGAAGGATTCTTAGAGATCAAGAAAACCAAGGAAGGCGAGCTCATCAATATCTTTTTGCAGGTTTCACCAAGTTGTTGGTATTTTATAAGTTATGAGGATAATACCTTGTTGTTATATTCTTCAAATTCAGCATATAATGGCATAATTTCATCCAAGTCATCTTTAAGCAAGGCCGGTTTAGGTAAATTTGCTTTTGGGCCGGCAGATATGGATGAGACCATGCAATTCATTAATCGGTTCCGTCAAACTTATTTGGGTATAAATGAACCGTATAATTTGCAAACAGCTAGTGAGGCGCCTGATGATTCAGACTATGATACCTTTGAGGATGATGGTATTCAGGAAGATGAAGACACACCTAAGGAAAAGAAGGATAAGAAAAAGAAAGACGAAGACGAAGTTCCTAGTGATGAAGATGTAATTAAAGAAGAGGATGAAGAATTCGATGATGAAATCGAAGACGATGATGAGGGTTTTTAATCCAATAAAATTAATTTATTAATCTTATTGGACCTTAATACTCTTGCACTTGCTCTTGCTCACACTCTTGCTTACACAATTTTAGATTAATGAATGAATTGTGCAAAAAATATTCAAAATACTAAAAATATTCAACAAAATATGCTAAATTCAATCAATATTCTTGCTTAATACTCTTGCTTAATACTCTTGCTTAATACTCTTGCTCTTGCTCTTGCTCTTGCTCTTGCTCATTTTGTATACTTCTTGTATAATATTTACATATTGTTTTTAATAATCTGTATTTAAATACGTATATATCAATAAAAGAATAAATTAAATAAAAATAAATGTAAAATGGAACAATTATTGTATTAATCAAATATATAATAAAATTTTAAACATAATCAACAATGAAAAAGAACTATACAATACTTTATGGCATACTTTTTAGTATACTATCAACCCAGTTATTTGGTGGGGTTAATTTTGATAAACTAGTACAGGAAGGTACTGCCGCTTCTACTGAAGTGGCTCATTATACAACAGTAGATAAATTTGGAAATCAAATAGTTGCTGGTACATTTACCGATGAGACTATTATCGGTAATAAAGCATTGGAGAGTCGTGGCAAAACAGATATTTACATCGCGAAATATAAGGCTAATGGTGATTGTAGTTGGGTGCTTCCTATTGGAGGTGTTCATCCAGATAAAGTCACGAAAATTTTAAGTGATGCACAAGGTAATACTTATGTAACAGGGACTGTAAGAGAAACTGTTTGGGTGGGCTATACGCTGATTAGTCAAACCAAACAGGGTAATAATTCAAATAATAGCGAGACATTTCTCTTAAAATTAGATCAAAACGGAAAGGTAGTTTGGTATTATCGGTTTATTGTAAACACACTTAACGGAATAGGGAGTAACCGTATGACTGATATGGTACTTAACCACGGTGAAAATAAGCTTATCATGAGTGGTCACACAAATGGCGGTTATATGGTCAAAGGAACGAATGGTGTTTTTACAGGTGCAACTTCTGTATTTCACTATGATGGTGTTGTTTCAAAGTTTAATGTTTCGGATGGTTCATTGGATTGGCATGCGTCTGTTCGATCACATGATGGTGAAGTCATCTTAAATTCAGTGGCTGTTGATGAGCAAGGTGTTATTTACTTTGCAGGAAAATTTGGAGGGAAAATAGTGTTTGGAGGCTCCACCATAATGGCACTTGGTGAAATTACGGATGACGTATTACTTGGCAAATTCTCAAAGGATGGAGACCCACTAAATGTAATTCGCTCTGGCGGGCTAGGTGAGGAGTCATTTTATAAATTGAAATACCGTAATAACCAACTTTATGTTGTTGGTGTGATTGATGGCAATGGATATTTTGGCAATGCTTTTGTAGAAACTACCTACTTGAACTTTGGGAAAAAAGATATTGTTTTAGCAACTTATAGTAATGCTCTTGTTCTTACCAATATTAAAGTATTTGGTGGTGTTTATGATCAATATCCAGTTGATCTGCACGTGGACGGAAGTGGAAATGTGTATTTAGCTGGAATATTTACCTATTCATTTATTTATGATGGATTTGTTGCAAAAAATAATACCAAGCTTGGAGCCAATGCGGATTTTCATAAGGATGCCTACATTATTAAATTAAAACCAAATTGGGAGTTAGCTTGGGGGAAGGTAATTGCCGGAAAATATAATAATGCCGTAACTAGTATGATGGTAAAGAGTGGGATTCAGAAATCCATTTACCTATCGGGGAGCTTTCAAGACGTAGCAGATTTTGATGGTCAACCATTAATAAATAATGGTCAGTTAAATGATGAGAGTGAGTTCCCTGATGATGCATTTATGGTTAAAATAGTTGAAAATAATAATTTGACTGAGGGTGTTAGTCAAGCTCATATGATTTACCCAAACCCAAATATAGGAACATTTAAGTTGAAATTAAGTGGCCTACGCCTTGATGGAAACGTACTCCAAGTAATAACTGATCAGTTAGGTGCGATCGTCTATCAAGACCAATTTATGCATAGAGGTACAGACATTTCACTTAAGCTTACCGGTATCGATCGAGGTTTATATTATGTAAAAGTGCAACAAGATGATCAAATTTATACTGAGCGATTAATCATTGAATAATGTTAAGAATGCCGTTAAAATTGGTTATAAAATTTTGACCATGATTCAATTGGAGTCGTAACAATAATAATTGGGACGGCTCTTTTTGTTGTTATCAGATATTTTATCAATATATTTAATAAATTTTGCTAATTACGTTCAAATATATCACATAACTCGAACTACCAATTTCCCGGCAGCTTGATTTTGCTCCATTTTTTGATGGGCTAGTGGTAAATCTTTAAATGCATAAACTTGGTCAATATGTGGTAAATACTGCCCATTTTCCACTTGTTTTACCATATTTTGAAGCACAGGCGTGGCATATTTTGCATGAAGTGTCTCACTATTATAGCATGTTAATTTAACAGTAGAAGGCATCCACGGGAAAAACTGATAGTTCCAAGAATTACCTAAAAAACCTACCATACAAACTGTTCCTTTTGGTGCTGTGCAGGCTAAGCAGTCCTTTATGGTATGCTCAATACCTACTAATTCTACTACTCCATTGACACCATTTGGGCAAATCGTTTTTACGTGTTCGGCAATTTGCCCTTGGTCAATCACAACATGGTCTACACCCGCTTGTTTCAAAATGGCTGCTTTGGTATCCGACCGCGTTGTAGATATGACCTTTGCTCCAATCGCCTTTGCAATCGAGGCACAAGCCAAACCTACCGATGATGTCCCTCCACGAATAAGCAAGGTGTCGTCTGGCTTTAATTGTATAGCCTCCATGGTAGCTCCCCAAGCGGTAAGGTACATTTCAGGAATAGCTCCAAATGCTTCCCATTCCAGCGAAGTTTCAATTGGGTATACAAAGTCTCTAGGAATTAAAGTCGACTCTGCATAACCTCCATCAAAAAGTCTTCCCATATTGCCCATGGCAGCAGCTACTTTTTGCCCTGGCTTTAGGTCTGTGTTACCTCCATCTCGGACGACTCCGACACATTCAATCCCAAGCACACGGGGTAATGTTACCGCATCACCTGAATGGCCCTGCCTGGTGAATAACTCACTTCGGTTGATGCCAAAAGCCTTTACTTCAATGAGTATCCACCCGTTTTTTGGGGTTGGATCAGCAAGGTTTTTAAGTTGGAGCACTGCTACATTTCCATATTGATCGATTTGCCAAGCTTTCATTTTAAATTCTATTGCTTTTTTTGGGTTCAATATAATCACTGTGGTATCAATTAAATAAATTTTACATAAAAAAATCGACCCTCTTATAAACGAACAAAATTTTATAGATGTTAGTCTGTTTTTGTAAGTATTGACGAAATTAAATGGTCCCGGCTGTCAAGGCACAGGTTTTTAGAACCTGTGTCCATATGGTGTATGTGGTGTTCATCAGATTTGAACAAAATAGGCAAATCACATGTAATTTTAGTTTGATTTTGATATGATTTTTGGGCCAAATATTTAATATAAATATAATAAATAATTACACATAAATTGCATATTCCAAAACTAATTATTTAGGAATTTGTAGCCGGCTTTATGATCGATTCTGCAATAAAGATACAGAATGCTAGCCGTTTGCGGCCGGGTCCAAGAGACGGAACTATTTTGAGCCCAAGAATCGCCCAAATAAAAAAGAATATATTTTATAAAATATTAATTATCAGTTGTATATTTAAATAATTAATTTAAAATAAGATCATCAATCAACAAATACATCCAATTTTATAACCAAAAATATTTCAACAAAATTTAGAAAAAATAACTCATTACTCGAATATAAAACCTCATATAATATATAGGATAAAGGAAAAATAATCTGCTAAATTTATACAATTACCCAACCTTTTAACTGCAATTATTTGTGTAATTATTAATTATAATTAATATAATTGGATTCATTTCCCAGTTTTCACTATATACCATGACATAGTACTTTTCTTCTGGGACAATTTTTATTATATTTTCATTAACAAGACCAGGTTGAATCGATTCAACCAACAAATCATCTCCCTGGTTAGCCGGATCACTAAATAAGGTTAAATCATAATCAGCCGGTAAATCAAGTGTATAAGTCCCAGATAATCTTATAGTTGCTCTACAAGAAGGATGAACGCATTCAAAGGAGTATAAATCATAATCTTCTGGACAAATGAACCCATAAA
Source organism: Bacteroidia bacterium (assembly GCA_030430325.1). Classification (GTDB taxonomy): domain Bacteria; phylum Bacteroidota; class Bacteroidia; order Cytophagales; family Cyclobacteriaceae; genus JAUIFR01. Next base: position 11,157 of record JAUIFR010000062.1, read on the forward strand.
AATTATCATAATTATCATCAGCTGGTGTAGCTTGTTCTTCAACGCCAATTGGTTGATGAATGTCAACTCCACATTGTACGTGGGCATTTTCATCAAATGGTGTGGGTGTTTTGCTCCTAGTCAATAGATACAGTGTAAACAGAATAAATTCAATAAGAATCCTGACTCTATCACTCTTTTTGTGAAGAATTAATCAAAGATAAAAACTTATTTTTATACAGCAGTAAAATCAGTATGAGCGATGCTAAAATGGTCGAAAAAGTAATCCAAGCACTAGCTTTAAGGGGCTGATCACTTAATGGAGAACTATCCCCATTTAGCATAAATCCCGCCCAAAAAAACGGATGAGCCGTACTTTGACTAGACTTTTTTAAAAATTCTAATTTAGCTTGTTGTAAGGCTTTGTCTTTTGGCATCCCTTCAGACAAATATTTGTAGAAAAAATCCATAAGTATGGGGCTCGTAAAATCTGATGCTTGCCAAATACTTTGCAGTACACTCCTGCTTCCTGCATACATAAAACCTCTTGCTAGGCTCATGATACCCTCACCTCTTACATAATTACCGTTACCTGTTTCACAAGCACTCAGTACCACCAAATCAGCATTCAACTTCAGTCCGTAAAGTTCATAGGTATAGAGCGTGTCATCTTCATTTTTTTGGGCTACTTGCGTAAATACCAACTTAGAATTTAACTCTCTTTTTCGATCGGCCATGCCATGCATAGCAAGGTGAATGATACTATATTTTTCAACTTCGTTCTTAAAATTTATTTCTGAAGCCTCTGGCCCAAATAAAAATTCCCCATCAAAGTAACTTGCAATGGCATGTAGCTCTTTTTGAGTGCCTGGCAGATTTGATAATGGCTTATTCAACAACCTATTCAATGATCCGCGCATAGCAAGTGGATCTGCTGTTTTGGCATAATCTGGTGAAAAAGCAATGCATTTTTTATTATTTTCAGCATGATGCGACGAAGTAAAATTTTTTAAAAGTATGGTGGCAGAATATCCGTAACTTATGGCGTATTTATTAATTAGGTAAGGTAAATGAGTGGCTTTTTGCATCATGAGTGAATCCTTTTGAGCAATTGGTGTCATCAAAATCTCAAAGGGTAGATAATTTAATATTCCATCTGGAATTATGATAATGTTTTCAATGTTTGCACTAATATTTTCTGCAAATGGTTCGAACAAAGTATGATAAAGTGAATGAGCATACTGCATAAACTGGATCCAATTTTGTTGTTGAACAGATGGCACATTATTAATATTTGGGGGGCTATTAATAAATTGCAATACTGCTTTTATGCGTTGAGAAAAGTCCTGTGGTAGTTCTATCACATTTAGCTGCAGCTTATTTTGGGTTACAATAAAAGCATACATTTTTTGTTGACCTACAAAATAAGACAGCATGCCTTTTGAGTCGTCTAGAATTTTTTCTTGGATTTGATCGATGGGAGCAACTTCAATATCATATTTGAATTGGTAATAATCAGGGTATGTTTTTTTTATAGCCAAAATTAGGGAATCAAACTGATTCCTTTTCTCAAACAATTGATTTTGATGATACGTGATTTTTAGGCTATCTAATTTACTTTTTGCTTCAATTAGCCGATGCTTATTATAATTGATATCTGCTTTTAATTCAGCTTCTTCATCCAACAAATGCTTCGGTATAAGATTTTTACTCTGTAGGCCAGATGTTGTAACACCTTCTAATAATATAATGGCTTTGCTTTTTTCAGAAAATATAAAAGCCTGCTGCAAATATTGCTCGTCTTTGGTTTGTAAATACATCTGATGGGAAGCTTCAATGGCTTTTTCAAAAATTGAATTGATCTGACTCCCTACAATTTGTTTTGTTTCATTTGTTAAACCAATGCGCATGGTATCAATTAATTGTACAGCCGTTTGATAGGTCTCGAATGCAATTTTTAAGTCTTTTTGGGTTTTATTTTGATAAAATAGAGCCATTAATGCAGCAGCTTTATTTTCTAGTGCGGTTAATAAAAGGGTGGTGGAAATAATGTTTTTTAGTACAGGGTTTTTGCTAATATGGGTATTATTAAATTCAATAACAGACTCAATAAGGGCATGCTGATAAGCCTCTACTGCCTTTGAAAGCTCATTATTTCGTTCAAAATACTCACCAAGATAAATATAGGTACTAACCACATCAGTATGCTTATAGTTATAGATGCTTTTTTGAATTTGAAGCGCCTTATGGTGGTATTTCAATGCCTGTACTTGTTCTCCTTTTTTACTGTGTGCTATGGCTATATTGTTATAAACAACGGGAATCCATGGGTGATCGTTTCTTAATACTTTTTTAAGAATTTGAAGGGACTTAGATGAATAAAATAAGTAATTATCAAAATCATTTAGTTTTCCGTAACAGCGTCCAATATTATTATAACTAACTGCAGTTGAATGATGTTGTTCACCTAAGAGTTTAAGTCTTATCGCTAATGCTTTTTTATTGTATTTTAACGCTTGTTGATAATCCCTTTTTTCAATATAACAAATCCCTATTTGGTTGTAGTTTTTTGTAATTAATTTATGGATACCGTTATATTTATCATACCAAATGGATAATGCTTTCTGTAGGTAAATTAATCCTTTATCAAAGTCACCAATTACCCGATACAAAGTTCCTAATTCGTGATAGCAGTGGGCTAGGTTGACATCGTCATCTGGCACAAACTTTTTTGCAATTTCTAGTGTACGCAGCACGTGGTTAATTCCCTTATTGAAATTTGCTAAGTACAAATAATTTTGTGCTACCCAACTTTCTGCATACATGTATTCGCTCCACAATTCATTATTTCGATAAATTTCTCCTGCTTTTTTTGCATAGATTTGAGAGCTATCATAATCAGCCAATTTCCATGCTGTAAGTGCTTTTCGAATATATTCAGAAGCCATTGCCGTATCTATTTTATTCATTGCACTCACCTTGCAGTTTAAGTTAAAAAGAATAAGATAACTGAATGAAAATAAAATAAAATTCTTACTCATTTTTTAAAAAATTGACCCTCAGAAATTTATAAAAATTATGATTAATATTGCAAACCTTATTTGAAAAAATTAATGTGATTTGGAGCTAATTAAATGAAGACAAAAGTAAATTATAGAATTTCTTGGAAATACGAATAATAAAAAAATTTTGCTAATTACATTCAAAATTTAGCCAATATTAAATAAAATTAGCAAAATTCATGTAAATTTTTAAAATTTACTCCACCAGCATATTGCCAACTTCATTGATTTCGCCTGTTGTCTCAATTTCTACTTCGATACCACCTGTCCACTGAGCAATTATATTATAAACAAAACAACTAATGGCCGAAAAAATAAATCCAGCTATAGCATATATAAATGGAAGAAATACCATGACAATACCGCCATTAATTGGGACGCCAGGGATTAATGTGTTTGTGCCAAACATGGCGCTGAACAATCCAAATGGAATCATTACAATAGCTGTAATGATAAAATATATCACTGCTACCACTTTAGATGTTTGGTAAATCCCGAATCGTTTTACTCGTTTCATATTTAAAAATTTAGTTTAAAATATGTTAATTTGTTTGAAATAATTGATACTAGCTGTAATCTACTAAAATTATTTAACATTAATTTTTTAAAGAAAAATAGAGCCTTTAAATTTTCATTAGAGCATCAAATTACATATACTTTAAATTGATACAGGTTAATAAAATTAGTCACAAATGAAAAATACAGACCAGCCTATCATAATAAAAGAACACTTTGATGCCCCAATTCCAATTGTTTGGCAAGCAATAACTGAATTGAAGCAAATGAAACAGTGGTTTTTTAAAAATATTGAGTCATTCAAGCCAGAAGTAGGCTTTGAAACAACATTTATGGTAGAAAATGAAGGACGGCAATTCCCTCATATTTGGAAGATCACTGAAGTGATACCTCAAAAAAAGATCGCGTACAATTGGCAATATGAAGGATATCAGGGAGACTCAATGGTGAGCTTTAAACTTATACCATACCGAAATCAAACGAAATTAACACTTACCCATACCGTAGTTGAAAGTTTTGATGATCATATCCCTGAATTTACGAGAGCGAGCTGCCAGGCCGGCTGGGAATTTTTTATTCAACAAAATTTGAAGGAGTATTTGAAGAGAGGGGTAAAGGCCACCGCGTTGTAGTTGAACTTTTTGTAAAATCAATTACTCTGCGTTTAAGAAATTTTTTGAATAGCTTTTACAATCAAATCTTAAACACAATAAACAAAATCCAGGTTAAGATAAAAATCGGAATGAGCACCGGAAACGAAAACCGAATAATATACCCAAAGAAAGACGGCATTTTAATGCCCATCTGCTCCGCGATGGATTTCACCATGAAGTTTGGTCCGTTACCGATATAGGTCATCGCGCCGAAGAATACCGCAGCTATCGAGATGGCCTTAAGCGCTAATACGCTATTTTCATATTCTCCAGAAGCAAATGCCGCAACCTCAGTGATATTACTAATGCTAGCTCCTTGCGCTGCCATGGCAGCTGCTAAGAAATTAAGGTAAGTAGGCGCATTATCCAAAAAGCCAGATAGCAAACCAGTACCCCAATACAAATTATTCGCAGTGATATAGGCTGCTCCCGTTTCGGACTGGGCAAAATTAGACACCAGTTCTAAGGCGGGCATCATGGTGCCAAATATGCCAATAAATATAAAGGCCACTTCTCGAATAGGCTCAAAAGTAAAATCATTAGCCTTGAGTGCCTCTTTGCTGGCTAACTTAAACGATAAAAACGCTACCGCAAACATGATAATTTCCCTTAAAAAGGAAAACTTTTGCCCATCATAATGGATGGCTGGCACCCATGATATTACATTTGGATCCAAAAATACAGCCCCAATAACAAGTGCCAACCAGAAAAAATTCTTAGTCCCTTTTAGGTTAACCTTTTGTGTGTATGATTCTGGTTGCTCAAAATGATCCACTTCCTTGTTGCGCCTGTCAAATAAGTAAAATAATACACAAATTAAGGTGATGGCAATGATCCAAGGTATTAAATTATGGGTAAGTGTCCAGAAAAAGGGTACGCCTTTTAAGAAACCTAAAAATAATGGAGGGTCCCCAATTGGTGTAAGCGAACCACCCACATTACTTACTACAAAAATAAAGAAAATAATATGATAGGGCTTAATTCGGCCTCGATTTAGCCTTATAAATGGTCTTATAAGCAACATAGAGGCTCCAGTTGTTCCAATAAGATTCGAAATTACTGCACCTATGGCCAGCAATAAAACATTAGCGAATGGTGTAGCCTTTCGGTCTACATCGATCATGATGCCTCCTGAGGCAATATATAGGGACGAGAGCAAAGCAATAAACTGGACATATTCAAACAAGGCATGAATAGGCCCATGTGTATTGTGCAAAGCAAAAATATAATAAGCCACAACCAATAATGCCAGTGCAATGGCTACTTTGGGGTAGTTTTTGTGCCAGAAATGCTCATAGAAAAGCGGCCCTGTGGCAATCATGGTGAGCAATATCACGAAGGGTATAACCGTCCATCCAGGCGCATGATGATGTTCAACTTGGTGCTCTTGATGTTTAGCAGTTGCGTCGTGCTGCACAGTCTGAGCTTCGTTCGTGTCTATACTTGTTTCCGCCCAACCCTGAGTTGGCATGATTACAATGGAAACTAATACTGCTAAGGTTGCTAAAAAAAGCTTAATTTGCATATGGCTTCGTTCTATTCAACAATGGTGGCGTA
>JAUIFR010000063.1 GCA_030430325.1 Bacteroidia bacterium
AGTATATGTGCCAAAGTATTTCTGCAGCTCGGCATACCGTTATATGACGCTGATTCGCGTGCGAAAGTTGTTATGCATCAGTCATTTATGCTTCAAGTACTACAAGAATACTTTGGAAATCAAATAATTAGTGAAGGCAAGCTTGATCGAAACTTATTGAGCAAGATTGTTTTTGAACAACCTGAGAAACTAAATTGGTTGAATAACCTTGTTCACCCTGCTGTGGCAAAAGATTATGCTAATTGGCTTGATCAGCATAGCAGTGCAAGTTATACTTTAAAGGAATCTGCTTTACTAGTCGAAACAAAAGCCTATAAGGAATTGGATAAACTCATAGTTGTCTGTGCACCTGAACCCATTCGTATGCAGCGGATTTTAAAACGTGATGCGCATCGATCCAAAGAGCAGATTATTGCCATTTTTGATCGACAAGCTAGCGAGCAAACACTACGATCCAAAGCCGATTATATCATTGAAAATGATGATACTACCATGGTTGTCCCTCAAATTATAGCCATTCATAAGCAGATTTTATCTGAAGTTTGATTAATTATTCAATAAAATTGGCAAAATACATTGAAAACAAATTGAAATATTAACCAAATACCACTTACAAATCATAAAATTGCTAAAACATGCTCCGGTGGCCTACCAATAGCTGCTTTATTATTTTTAACAACAATAGGGCGCTCAATAAGCTTGGGGTTTGCTACCATCACCTCAATCCATTCTTTTTCACTCCTTTTTTCCCCCTTAAATTGCTCTTTAAATAAGCTTTCATTTTTCCGAAGTAGTTGTTCAGCACTAATGCCAAGTTGATCAATAATTTGAGCGAGTTCTTTTTGGCAAGGTGGTGTTACTAAATATAAAATAATTTCAGGGTTTTCGCCCTTTTCTTCTAGCAAGGCTAATGTTTCCCTACTTTTTCTACATCGGGGATTATGATAAATCTTAGTCATAGTACTACTGAATGGATTCAATGACAAAATTATGATTAGTATAAATACAAATATCGGCGGCAATGGTTAACGATTCTCGAACCATCTCCTCAGCCGTTAAATTGGTAGCGTTTTTTTTCAGCGCTAGTGCAGCAGATTGAGCATACATGCTGCCAGATCCAATTGCAGCAATGCCATGATCGGGTTCAAGTACATCTCCCGTTCCGGATAGAATTAAAATACCTTCCTTATTGGCAAGTATAATCATGGCCTCCAGCCTTCTTAAGTAACGATCCATGCGCCAGTCCTTGGCTAATTCTATGGCCGAACGCTTCATATTTCCGCCAAAACTACTCAGTTTTTCTTCAAAACGCTCTAGAAGTGTAAAGGCATCTGCTGTAGAGCCAGCAAAACCAGTAATAATCTTACCATCTTGTAATTTTCGGATTTTTTTTACGTGGCTTTTCGCGACGGTATTGCCCATAGTGGCTTGTCCGTCGGCACCAATGGCAATCATGTCATTATGTTGAACAGCGATTACGGTTGTGGACTTAATTTTTTGGCTCATGTCTTTATCTTTGATGCAAAACTACTAAATTTTCATGGAAAATTTGTGCGAATAAGAGTAAGTTAGATGAAAAGGAATGAAAATAGAGGAACATCAAAAAAATTAAACCGAAAAATTAAAAAGGAGCCTCATTTATATTTCAATAAATTAGGCAAAATATATTCAAATATAATTAATTATTTCAATAAATTTAGCAAAAATGAATCAAAATTACAATAAAATAGTATTAATTGCATAATCGGCCTTCCTAATATGAACTCTTTGGATGATATACTGAAATTACTGCTTGGGGATCATTAATTTGTTCAATTTCTTCCTTTGTTAAGTTCAATGCTCTTATTGCCTTACTGCGTGAAGGTTTATGGATTAAAAAAGTGATCAGTGAAAGTGCCATGATGATTAAAATTGATATTTCTGCGGTAAGGTTGTAGCTAACGATACAAAATATAGAAGGCACCTCTAACATAGCAAATTTAACAATCAGGGCAGTATTATAAGTAGCCATTTTTTGTTTTAATTCTTTACTTTCCTTTTTTTGCTTGATTAGGTAATTGAAAATATAGTGTCCCCCAATTATGCCAGCAACAGCTAAAAAGGCCGCAAAAACTTCAAAAAAGACAGTGAGATCTTCCATTTGATTGTCTGTAGCAGTATAACTAAATATGAGAATAGGTATAATTTGACCTGCCAACAACCCAAAATAAATAAAATTCTGAGTCCTAAAATATTCACTTGACTTTACTTGAATTAAGCCCATAGATTTAATTTTTTAACTAAAGTACTGCAAATTCTATACCAAAAATATTTTGCATATATAAGTCATATTATTAAAAAATTGGAACTAAATGCAAATATATATTGTTATAATACAAAAAAGTGTGTTATGCAGTGTATTATTGATCGGGTGATTCTTTCCTGGGAGGATAAGATACCCAAAGCAGAGGAGGTACGAGAATATCTACGAGATAAATATCGTATCAGTATTGAGTATGGTGTGCTGGATCGAAGAATCCAGAAAATGGTTCGCAAAGGACCAATTCAAGAGTTAGTTTCGGTGACATAGCGTTTTATATGGACAATTGTTACAAGTAGTACGGTCTTTTGTTTGATCAAAAGGCGTATTTGTGTCAAAAATTTCAGTAAGAATGGACCTCAATTGTGTTTCAAATGCTTCTAAAAGTGGCCGAGCATCCATGATTGATGTCCATTTGTTATTGATCTTTGTTTTTAGTATTTGGTTTTTTTGTTGAAATAAAGTATTGGTATTTAATATATTAGGTTGGATAGGCCGGGCCAAATCATTATTTTTATGATAAAGTAGACTGTACAGGAGCACTTGAAAGGTTGCTTTGTTTCGATCGCGATTTTCATCATCAAATAAGGAGGTAAGATCAGGAAAACCTAATTGATCACTCCCCGTTTTATAGTCAATTATTTTAACAATATCATCTTTAATATCAATACGGTCAATAATACCACTTAAATTTACAGTGTTATTGCCCATATATTGCGTTTTAATCGGTATTTTAATGTTCAAATTTTGCTCCACTGCTTGAATTTGAAAAGGCAATTCCGTTTGATCTTGTTTAATAATTTGCTGGCAAATTTTAGTTACAATTTCAAAAATAATATAAAATGGACCCTCTAGGTCTTGGTTTGGTAAGCCAAAATGGTTTTTAATAACTAATTTAACGTTGGATTTTAGTTGATTTATAGACTGTTTGAGCAGTTCTTGTGTCAGTGGTTTGTTCACTAGCTCCTTATAGGTGAATTCCATGACAAGGTGTACAAGTGAGCCTATATTTTTTGGGCTAAGTATGGTTTTGTCCTCATCTTCAGGTATTTTGGCTACATACCGGAAATAAAACCTTAGTTTACAAGAAAAATAAGTATTAATGGCCGTTGGGCTTAAGAATTTTTGATCATTTGAGGTTTCTCCTAAATATGATGTTAGTTGCTTTACGGTAAAATCATCTTTTGGTATGATAATAGGTGGGATGGCTCCAAACTTGTAGGTGCTTTGAAGATACCTATTTTTGAGTAAATCGGGGTAAAATTGCTCAAATTGATGCAAAAAATGACTCATTTCTGCAGGTTTACCGTTATCAAGTGCTGTATGATAGAGTAAGAATAGTTTTTGGCTACGGTGAAGTAACCGATATAATAAATAGGCGAATTGCCCTTCTTTATCTTGAACAGTTGGTAGATCAAATGCTTGGCGCATCATAAACGGAATGAGCGTTTGAAAATTACTTTTTGGTGGAAAGCTGCCCTCATTCATGGATAAAATTATAACAATTTTAAAATCAATACTTTGGCTTTCAAGTACCCCCATAATTTGGAGCCCCGATACCGGTTCACCAAAAATTGGTACTCTGGCATGTTGTAGTTGATGGCGCGTTAAAGCAAGTAGTACATCTATCGGTAAATCAATCTGAAGAATTGATACAGCATGTGAAAGTTGTTCTAATAGCGTCTGGATATGCCTCCAAATAATATGAGGTATGGTACCATTTGGATCTATATTTAATTGATCAATGATATGGATTAGTTGATTAAAAAAATCATGACCCTGCTCCATTGGTTTGATTAGTTCAGCCTGTATATTTTTATATTTTTCTTCATTTGAGCCTTCTAGATCTAAATTTTGCGGATTTAAAATGGATTGATTTAGGAGCTGTTCAACAAGGTCATTTGGAGCATGAGTAGTTTCGTTTTGCAAGTAGTATTCCTGAACCCTAATCCAATGGTCTAAAAAGGTATAAATTGGATGAAAACTTAACCGATAGCCCATCGTAATATTTACTGGTCCAATATTTTTTGGCAAAGCTTGCAGCACATTCATAAGTAGGCTATCATCGGGTAATACAATAGCAATTTCATCGGGTTTATAGCCATCTTGTAGGAGAGAGGTGATCAATGTTTTTACACTACGAGTTTGGGAAGTGATGGTCGGATGTTCAATTTTAACAATTTGTAAATCAGTATTTTGTTTTATTATTTGTTCAAAATTTTGCGGGAGTAAATCATTGCTTTGGCTTGCTTGTAGGTTACGAATAAAGTGACCTGCTTGGTGTACGGGGTGCTGTACATAAGATTTATCAAGATCCCAAAATAGGGTAGCGCTGCCTTGTTGTTTTAAATGAGAGAGGATTACTTGCTCTGCCTTTGTTAACTTAGTAAAACCAATGAAAATAAACTGAGTGTCTTGTAAATTTTTATTTGAAATAAGCCTTGCAATCTTATCAGCTACCCATTTGCTCAAGGCTCCTTTATATGCCCAGTAGCTCGTTTTTAATTTTTGATTAAACTTAAAATAGAGTTTTGGGAGTCCGTTCCAAAAAGACTCAAAGGACTTTTCGTATGCCGATGCTGCTCGACCCATTAATTCCTGTAAGCCTTGAATAGCTTCTTGTTGTTCAGGAGCCAAGCTAGCAAAGCTCAAATCATATTGGCGTACAGTTGATAAATTACTAAAAAAGGCATCAGGATCTACTAATGCTTCGTCCATTTCACTAAAATCATTTAGGATAAGCTCGCCCCAATGGTAAAAATGCAAGAGATCTTCTTTGGTACCATAGCATTCTTGAAATGTTTTATGTAGTAAAGGAATCAATAAAATAGGGTCTGCAATGAGGTAAGGGCTGAAGTGTTGGAGCCATTCTGGCAAAGTAAATATTTTAGGCCCCCACATAGCCTGGCTGGCTTTTTTTCGAATAGCTTCTTGCAGGTAAAGCCTTGCTCGTTTATTTGCCACAATGAGTTGGCTTGGGCGATCAGTTGAGCTTATCTGAGGCCAAGCTTGTTGTATGACATGCTCTAGAAATGTTTCCAAACGAATTATTTGTATTGTAAGGAATTATAATATTTCATTTTCTTTTTACCTTTAGCCGTTTTGTAAGCTGGTCGAGCACAAGATAACGCAACTGCTAGTACCAAAGCTATGCTTATCATTTGAACCAATCGATTTTTGATCTGATTTTGCATCTTATTATTAATTTCGTTTAACAGTAATGGCATCGGCTTGGCATTTAGGAAACACCACAACATCTGCAATATTAACATGCTCTGGGGAGTTGATCATAAAGGCAATGGTTTGTGCGATATCCTCTGCCTGTAATGGTTCTATGTTTTCATAAACCTTACTAGCTCTCAACTTGTCTCCTTTAAACCTAACCATGGAGAATTCCGTTTCTACTAAGCCCGGATGAATGCCAGATACTTTAATGCCATGAGGCAGTAACTCTAGCCGCATACTTTGAATGATGGCATCCAGAGCAAATTTAGAAGCACAATATACATTGCCATTGGCATACGCTTGTTTACCCGCAATGGACCCTACATGGATGATATGTCCATGGTTTTGTGGGATCATATCTTGCTTAATTATTGCTTTTGCGACATACAAGGCACCTTTTACATTAATATCCAGCATGGCATCCCAGTCTTCCTCACTACCTTCGTGCACAGGGGCCAGGCCATGTGCATTTCCTGCATTATTCACGAGCACATCGATGGGCCTAAATGCAGCAGGTATTTTTTGAATAGCATCATATACTTGAGAGCGATCACGAACATCAAAATTCAATGTATATATTTGATTATCAATATTTTGGATTAATTTATTTAATCGCTCTTGCCTTCGTCCACATGCTATTATTTGATGCCCCTGCTTGGCCAATAGTTGAGCTGCTGCAAATCCAATGCCTGAAGTCGCACCGGTAATTAAAATATTTTTATTGCTCATAGGTTTATTTTTTAAATAACCACTTCTGAGGATCAAGTTTTACTTGGTTTTTCCAAATTTGAAACTGCAATTCCGAAACACCATCTTTATCCGTATATACACTACCAATGGCATCACCCATTTCCAAATATTGGCCAGTTTTCACCGTGACACTCTTCATGCGTGCATAAAGTGTAAAATAAGTGCCATGCTGTACAATCACCACCTGGTTCATACCTGGTACAAATGCTACCGTTTTGACAACACCGTTATGCACGACCTTTACCGACTCCCCTTTTTTTGTTTGAATATCCACACCTTGGTTTTCGATCAAGAGATTTTTGAGTACGGGGTGAGGGTGTTTACCAAAAGGACTTGATATAAAGCCTGAGCCTACTGGCCAAGCAAGTTTGGATTTGCGTTTGGCAAAATTTGCAGTAACCTCTTTTAGGGGTACTTTTGGATCTACTTTTTCTTTTAAAGCCGATTTTACAATATCTGCAATTAATTGATCTAACTTTTGGTTTGCCTTTTTACGTTTTTCGATTTCGGTCCGAAGTTTACTTTCCTGACTGCTAAGCTGGCCAATAACCTTATCTTGTTTATTTTTTAACTCGAGTAGGCTTTTGTTGGCTGTAATTTGATCATTTAGTAGGCTCCGCTGCTCTTCTTTTTTTGCCTCAATGCTTTCTTTTTGTAAGGTAAGGGCATCTTTTACCTTCGTGATTTGAGTCATTTGGTTTTTACGTGCATCAGCATATTGTTTAAGATAATTGAGCTTCCTCCAAAACTCAAAAAATGAATCAGAAGCAAATAAAAAGGTAAGTTTCTGAGCACCATTATTAGCTTTAGCTGCGGCAAACACCATGGCGGCATATTCTTTTTTGAGCTTGTCTAAATCTTCGGTTAGGGATTCAATAATGCTATTGATATCACTTATTTCGGTATTTAGTAGTTTGATTTCATCCGAAATAGATCGAATAAGGCCTTTTTTGGCCTTAATTTGTTGATTAATGGCATTGAGTTGACCCAAACTAACCTTTTTCTTTGTTGCAACCTGCTTTAAGATTTTTTGAGATTCACTTATTTTTTTTAAGTTTGCCTCTTTTTGTTTCAGCAATTTGTCTTTCGATTGTTGCCCGAGTAGGGGTTGACCCTGCACCAAAAGTGCAAAACAACATATAATCAGATAATAACGCACAAATCTATTTTGAATTGAATGTTTTACCCACTAAGTTAAAAATTCTTAATCAAATATTATACTTATTAGATAGAGAATAAAATTTATTTACCTATTTTGAAACCTTTTACTATTTGTATCGTTTAATAAGTAGAAAATAGGCAAACGAAATGGTTACTTCTGTTACCGAAGGTGTTAAGGTTAGTGTAGAAACGGATTACTTTCCAGAGTATTCAAATCCGAGGCAGTTTCACTATGTCTTTACTTATCGTATCACGATTGAAAATAATAGTGATTATACTATTCGATTGGAGCGCCGCCAATGGAAAATACATGACGCATCTTATGCGATACGTGAAATTGAAGGAGAAGGTGTTATTGGGCAGCAGCCTGAGTTAGAACCCGGAGAACAGCATCGTTATATATCAGGTTGTAATATCAAATCGGGTATTGGTAAAATGCATGGAAGTTATTTCATGAAGCGGCTAGTAGATGGGAAGGAGTTTCGTGTCATCATACCTGAATTTAAATTGACTGTTCCTTATTTGTTAAATTAATAATTCTGATTTACCTGCGTTTCTATATTAAAAACCAAGTAAAATATCAATTATATTAATTTGATGATCATGATTTCGTTTTTTAAATTATTATTGTCTCATTTTTTAGATTTTTGAATAAAATTTGCTAAACAAATTTAATTTTAGTTGAATTTTATTAAAAATACTAATGATTTTATTACGAAAAAAGTGAAGTACAGTAATTATATTAAGCTGATTTTAATTTTTTAGAAGGAGCAAGCCATTTTTAGTTTTTAGAATGAATTGGTTTGTACTGGAACGCATTGATCATGTAATGGCTGATGAAGAAGCTTTAGATATTTATCCAAATGTGGATAATTTCCATGAATTATTGGAGCATAATTTTACTAATTAATTATATTAAATTATTGTAAATAAGTAATTTATATAAAACTTGAGTTTAAACAAACAAGATTTACTTACATGGGCAGGTTATAAGCATGGCATTGCTTTTTCTGCTTAATTTTTTGCCCTACCTTTGAAGTAAACAAAGACACAAAGAAATAAATGATTTGTCTTTTTCATGGTTAGTTTAAGGTTGATTGGGCCCCGGTAAATACACCGGGGTTTTTTTGTTTAAATTTTTTTAATGTTAATAACCTAACCTAATTTGAAGAATAATACGGGTTAAACTCTTTTAAACTGACGAATACCTATTACTACTAGTGCCGTAACAAACATAAGCAAGCTGTAAATGGCTGCAGTGGTAGCAAGATCGGTTCGGTTTAAGGTAACCGTTGCAATGGCAATGGCCAGCGTGCCATTTTGAATGCCCGACTCAATGGAAATACTAATAGCTTGCTGTGGATTGAGTTTACTCAATTTAGCTGAAAGATAGCCTATTCCCATTGTTATTACATTGAGCAGTAGTGCGATTATGCCAGCTAGCCTAAAATAAGTACCAATCTGATCTTTTTCTTTAATCAAAATGCCAATGATAACTAAGGCCAAAACGATAGCAGAGGCAATTTTTACGGGTTTATCCATGATTTGGGAGAAGCGAGGTGCTTTAGCGTGTACAAACATTCCAATGGAAACAGGTATGAGCACAATAATAATAAGTTGTGCAATTATTTTTGGAATATTAAGCGTTACTTCTTGATCAGCACCTAATATGGAATGTAGCGAAAATCCAACGATAATCGGTATAGTTATAATGGTAATGAGGCTACTAATGGCCGTAAGTGTAACAGATAGGGCCGTGTCACCTTTGGCCAAATGGGTAATTAGATTCGAGGTTGGTCCACCAGGGCAAGCAGCCAAAATCATTAATCCCACAGCGATTTCGGCAGGTACACTCATGATGCTGATGAGCACCCAACCCACTAAGGGCAATAGAACGATCTGATTAATTAGTCCTATTACAACAGCCTTAGGAAATTGGAAGATGCGTTTAAAATCCTGAATCGTTAAGGATAAGCCCATCCCGAACATGATGATAAACAGGGAACTGGCTAAAATAATTGCTGAGGTCTGATCCATTTTTTTTGTTCAAGAATAGAGATAATCAATGAATTTGTCAAGTTTAGGGCTATTACAATATTATTATCTGTTAAATATTCAATGAATTTTGCAGAATTTGATTAAAAACCTGCTTATTTTGACCTTCCAAGTAAAAATGCCAGCACGATGCCAACCAAAGCCCCAAAAAGATGCGACTGCCATGAAATGCCTGCTTGCCCCGGAAAAATCCCCCAGAAAATACCACCATAATATAAAATACAGGCAACTGAAACTACAATAGACTTAAAGTCCCTTTTAAAGATCCCATAAAACATCATAAAAAAGGCAATACCATAAATCAATCCGCTTGCACCAATATGGTAGGTTCCGCTTGGCGCAAAAAACCATACAAGCAGGCCCGTGATAAGGTAACATCCCCAAAAAACCATTGATGCACGTCTGGGAAATAAGGCATATAAACTGATGCCTAAAAAGAAAAAGGAAAGGCTATTGGATAGCAAGTGATTAAAATCTCCATGCAGGACAGGGGCCAATAAAATACCAATTAATCCAGATTTACTTTGAGGTGCAATGCCGAATACAGCAAGTTCGATATGAAAAATGGATTCAAATAAAAATACCCCCCAAATAATTAATAAAAATAGTAGAGGGTATTTTAGTTGCTTTATTGATAGGCTTAAATGCCGCGATTTTGCCATTTCGAACTCGTGTTTTGTAAAATAGTCGACTTATTTTTTTGTTTATCAAACCAAAAATTGGCAAAAATTGCTGCTACTTCTAGCTCTTCATCGGTTGGATTACTCAACTGATCAGGGTCAAAATAATTACCTACGAAGTTGGTATCATAAATTTCACTTACAAATACGGGGTGGTTCATGACAAACTGGCAAAAGGATAGGGTAGTAGCTACACCTTCTATAATATATTTATTGATGGCATTGTCCATGCGTTCTATGGCTTGTTTACGGTCTGCTCCATAGCAAATTAACTTTGCAATTAAAGGATCATAATGCACCGGAATTTCCATACCCTCCAAGTAACCATCATCTACACGAATGCCATCACCTTTTGGTATTTCATATTTATCTAGAGCACCTACATCTGGTAAAAATTGATTGAATGGGTCTTCAGCATATACTCTTGCTTCAATGGCATGGCCCTTAATTTGTAGGTCTTCTTGCTTAATGGATAATGGTAATCCTTCCGCGACTCTAATTTGTGCTTCCACCAAATCGACACCTGTAATGAACTCAGTAACAGGATGTTCCACTTGTAAACGCGTATTCATTTCTAGAAAATAAAAGTCTTCGTGCTCATCCACAATAAATTCAACCGTACCGGCACCATGATATTGGCACGCTTTTGCAACCTCTACGGCCGCTTTACCCATCTTGCTACGGAGGTCTTGCGATATAGCCGCAGGTGCTTCTTCTATTACTTTTTGATGCCGCCTTTGGATAGAGCACTCCCGCTCAAATAAGTAAACAACATTACCATGTAAATCACCTAAAATTTGTATTTCAATATGCCTAGGTTTGGTGATAAATTTCTCGATAAAAACCGATGGATCTCCAAATGCATTTGCTGCCTCGCTTTGTGCGCGTTCAAAGGCACTAGGTAATTCTGCTTTTTCATGGACAATACGCATACCTTTACCACCCCCACCTGCGCTTGCTTTTATTAATACAGGATAGCCCATTTTTTCTGCTAATTTTTGAGCTTCTTGAGCAGAACTTATTGCGTGGCTTGAGCCAGGTATTAAAGGTACCTCAAATTGCGATACGGTATTTTTGGCTGTAATTTTATCCCCCATGCGTTCTATGGCCTTAGGTGTAGGACCAATAAAGCAAATACCAGCTGCGGTAACGTCTTTTGCAAATGTGCTATTTTCGGATAAAAATCCGTATCCTGGATGAATGGCGTCTACATGATTAGCTATAGCAATTTGTATGAGCTTCTTGCTGTTCAAGTAAGATGCTGCTGCTGGAGCTGGCCCAATGCAAATAGCTTCATCTGCAAGTAGTACATGTTTTGAAGTACGATCTACCTCGCTATATACAGCCATTGTTTTGATGCCCAGTTTTTTTGCAGAATGAATGATGCGACATGCTATTTCACCTCTATTGGCGATCAATATTTTATGTATAGTTTGAGGCATAATTCCATTATTATGTATGTAGAATTGATTTTATTTTGTTGGCGAATTTAATATTTTTTACCAAATTTACAGCGTTATATTCACAAATCGATAATGCTTATGTTAGATATTATAATTGGCGGGCCCGCAAATATGTTCATTTGGATAGTATGCTTAGTAATTGGATTTAAAGCAGCATTGGTTTTTGCTGACGTCATTAAAACAAAAAATAAAAACTAGCTAGGCACATACTCCCATATTTTTTGGAGGCTCAAGAAGCTTGTGGCGATAAGCGTTTTTGCTTCGGCTAAGTTGCACCATTTTAACTTAGTAATGCCTTCTTCTAATTGTGGTTTTGCATTTTTAATGTTTGTGCACATCATACTGTACCAGATGTTTTTTTTAATGGCGATGTTCGATTTTAATGGATAGGCGTGATAGGTAATGCCTAATTTTGATGTAATATCTACTTCAATGCCACATTCTTCTTCTACTTCTCGTTTGGCAGCTTCAGGATAAAGTTCCATTGGTTCTACTTTGCCTTTTGGGAGGTCCCAGGAGCCATTTCGTTTAATTAATAACACTTGATTGTTTTGATTAAACACAAGGCCACCTGCAGCTATTATTAAGTGATTTTTAATAATAGTGCGGTACATTTCAATGATATCGGTATAGATAAAAAATGTGCAGTTTTGAATATTTTTTTGTTTCAATTCTTTTAGAAAATTATCTAAAAAGTGGTATTCCATTGAAATATTTGTGATTACACCTTCTTCATCATGATTTAGCGTGCTTTCACACCAATTTAATATAGATGATGAAAACGATTTTGATCGTGAAGTAAAAATAATTTTGTTAGATAGGAAATATAGTGTCATTTTTCTCTTTTGAACGAATGATGTAATTCAACCTTATTATTATGAAAATTGTTCCATCAACCAAAATAAATTAATAATAAATGTCAATTTTATTACGTTTGTAAATTTAGAAATGAATACAATTCGCATTGTTTAATAAATATGTTTTTTTTGTAGCTGAATTTAGCTTTTTTTTAATAAAAACCTTCTAGAAGCCTATGCATCATAGAAAACAAGATAACCGTGCATTAAATTTAATTAGTATCTACTTCAGCATTTGTGCAGTTTGTGGGTTATTTTTAGGAAGCAATACAGTGAGTGCATTTTCTGGATCAAGTGATTCGATCTCCTCAAATAAAGTTTTTAAGATGCGAATAAACCGAGGTAAGCGGATTACTAATAAACCAGGGATTGAGGTGCAAATTCTACCTACCAGTAAGCATCCTAGTATGATTGCGGGCATGCGTATTGGTTTTGATAGAGATTTGCAATCGCTTGAATGGAAACCCTTTAAGCCAAAAGTGCTAATGAAAATTGAAGGTGGAGATGGGCTGAAAACCGTTTATGTACAATTAAAAGATGTGGCAGGAAATGTTTCACCAACAAATAAGGCTTCCATTATTCTTGATCAAACCCCACCAATAAATTGTAAAATTGTAATTAACGAAGATGAGGAGTTTACTAATGCCAAATCATTTCAAGTAAAATTGAAAATTGAGGCAGAAGGTGCATACAAAATGCAGCTGAGTAGCTCCAAAGCATTTACTAATGCTACTTGGACACCCATTGTGGCATCAAAATACTGGCAATTACTACCAAAGGTAGATGGAGTTAAATATGTTTATGCTCGATTTAAAGATATTGCAGGCAATGTAAGCGATGTTTTTCAAGACTCTATTATTGTAGATACTACTCCACCTGATGGATCTGTAGTAATAAATGACGATGACGAGTTTACTGTTTCACGGATGGTATACTTAAAAATTAAGACTAATGATGCGGTACAAGTAAGAATTGTAGGGCCGCATTCCCGCGTATTGCCATTTGAAAAACGACACCATACACATGACTTTATGCTTCAAGAATGGTGGTTTGATTCGATTCAGGGCAAAAAAGTCATAAAAGTTTATTTTAAGGATAGAGCTGGCAATATCACAAAAGTGCCTGCCCAAGATGAAATACTTCTAGACGAGAATGCGCCTGAAAAACCGTTAATTAATTATAATAATGGCGCACAATATTGTACTGCTAAGGATGGAAAAGTTAATTTAAAAGTGGGCTCCAGAGGTAATCCTTCTAATTTTATCATGTATATGAGCAACGATCCTTTTTTTGAAAATGCGGTAAAAACCAAATACAAAAATAATATTGACGGATGGGTGCTGGATAAGCCCGATCAGGATGGTAAAAAAACAGTATATGTTAAATTTGAAGATGAAGCGGGCAATACCTCTGAAACGGCTGCTGTGCAAATTATTCTTGATCGTGAAGCACCTATTGCCAAGTCAATTATAATAAATGATGGCCAAGAGTGGACCACAAGCCCTTACGTGAAAGTAAATATTGATGCAGAAAATGCTGTACAAATGGATTTGAGCAATAGTTCGAATTTTACATCTTCAGAAACATGGGAGCCTTACGATACCGTTCGGCGGGATTGGCAAATTTTAGGGGAATATGGTGTAAACAAAATATATGCTCGATTTAGAGATAAAGCTGGCAATATATCAAAAGTAATTGTAGGGCAAGTAAGCTTTGATAATGCGCCTCCTAGCAAAGGCAAGATTTTTATTGAAGGAGGTAGTCCATTTTTGAACAAACCTGAATTGAAGGTGCACCTGGAATTGGAATATGAACAAGAAGCTTACGAGATGTGTATTGCCAATTCAATTGAGGAGCTCAAGCAGGGAAATTGGCAACCGGTACAACCAGTAATTAATGATTGGCAGCTGGCTGGAACAAAAGATGGGGTGAAAAATGTATTTGTAGTATTTCGGGATCAATCAAAGAACATGAGTGAAGTTACCACGGCTTCCATCAAGGTTGATCGGCAAGGTCCAATTAATGCTCGAATTATTATAAATAATGACTCAGCCTATCTCACGGACCAAGGAAAAAAAGTAAACCTTACTTTATTTGCTGAAGGAGCGCAATACATGAAAGTTGGAAATAAAAGTGACTTAAGCGATGCACAATGGAAAAACTATCAATCGTATCTCAATGATTATATTCTACCAGGTGATGATGGCGAAAAAGTAGTTTATGCGCAATTTAAAGATGAAGCAGGTAATGCCACTCTGATTGTTGAGGATAAGATTATTTTAGACCGTGAGCCACCTATTGCAAAATCGTTTGTAGTAAATAATGGCGAAAATTGGGTGAATGATCCAGAAAAAAGAGTCATGATTCAAGTGGAGGCCGTAAATGCTTCAGCCATGATGATATCCCATGACCCCAAGTTTAGAAGCGCGAAATGGAGGCCATATGCGACGATAGTCAATGATTATACGCTTTATGGTGAAGATGGTTTAAAAGAGATATATGTTATCTTTAGGGATGAGTCAGGTAATACTTCTGATGTACTAAAAACTCAGATAAACCTTAAGCGCTCTTTTTAGGAAAGAATAGTTCAATAGTTGTTCCTTTATTCGGTGCTGAAATAACATAAATTTTACCCTTATGTGCTTTCATAATTTTAAGAACATAGCTCATACCTAAGCCCCAACTTTTGGATGGATTTGTATGTAAACCAGCTGCTCTAAAATAGGGTTTAAATATATTTTTTTGGGTATTGCGATTCATTCCTATGCCATTATCTTTAATCTGAATGACATGCCAGTGTACTTTGACACAATATGTTACAATGATTTTAGGTTGCTTATCACAGTATTTTACGGCATTTTCGAATAGGTTAAATACTATTTGCGAAAAATGAAAGGCATCTACTGAAATCGTAGATTCTTCATCAAAACCATGAAGCTCGATTTGAGGTTTCATTTTCCCATTTTGATGGGTCTCCAAGAATAAAGCACGCGTTTGTAAAATAGCATTTTTAAGATGTATTGTATTGAAATTCAATGGGATATAAGAGTTTTGGCTGGTGATATGTTGGAAAATAATATGCAGCTGATCTTGTAGTTTTCCTACACTTTCATCAAGCAATTGGGTGTATTGATCAGTATTTCCTTGCGGAGTTGATTGTAAGGCTTCTGTGGCTAATTTTATAGTGCTAAGAGGCGTTTTAAATTCGTGCATCATATTATTTACGAATTCCTTTTGCAGTACTGAAAGTCTTCGTTGTTTGTAAATTGCAAAAAGAGAATAGCCAAAAAACGCTACAACTAATATGAGAATAAAAGTTGACCAAAACCAAATCGTCATATCTTCAATGATTTGAGGGGTCACAGAAGGGAAGTATACGCCAAAAAAATAATTCTCAGTAAGTGGTATAGGCTTGCTAATTTGAGCTTTTTGGGCGTCATTGGTATGTATGAAATTCCCATAAACCAGCTGATTGTACTGACAATCATAAACTATATACTCAAAGTCAAGGTGGATATTACGTTTATAAAAGGCCTGCTTTAGGTATTGTTCGAGCACCTCAATTTGTATAAGGTCATTTACGTTTACTGTAAAATAATTGGAGCTTTGTTTTTGCACAGGGTTCGTGATAGGAAAATTAGTACGATTATCCTGCCAGATCTTCTCGGCCGTTTCTTTTAGAGCTAGGGTCACTTGACGCTCAAAATGCTCTTGCTGAAAGTTAAATGCTTGATGGAGCCAATATAATTGAAGGCCAAAGGTACAGCTTATACAAATTCCGCCAAACAATAAGATAAATCGAAATGTAGTAGCCTTCATTTTGAACAAAATTTGCTAAATATATTTAATTTCAGTTGAATTTTAGTAAAAATACTAATGATTTTGTTGCTAAATAAGTGAAATACAATAATTATACCAATTTTTCAACGTAATTAGCAAAATTCGATTAATATTAAACTTGGCCAAAACCTAATGCATAAAACATTCTCCTCACTATTTTGTTACTATATTATAACTTACGAATATGAAAAAAATGGCCCTATTTTGGTTTCGCAGAGACCTAAGACTCAAAGACAATACAGCGCTCAACAAAGCGCTAGCGTGTGACCTTCCCGTTCTTCCCCTTTTTATTTTTGATGCAAAAATACTTGAACATTTACCTGTCGATGATGCGCGCGTAAACTTCATTTATGATCAGCTTGAGC
>JAUIFR010000064.1 GCA_030430325.1 Bacteroidia bacterium
GTACCTCCCCGCCTCGGTAGTCTAACCCGAATTGCATTATTCTAATTTTATAGTACAAATTTAATCTCGAACTGAGGTAGAATGTAAATCGCTTCACTACCGATCCTGCGATAGCCGCTTGCGGCTGGATCCAAAGGACGGGACCATTTTGTAGCCTGGTCTCGGTATCAAATTTATTTTGATACCGAGAATCGCCCAAACAAAAAAACAACATATCAACAATCTTATAATCAATTTTATAACTACAATATTATTTGTTTAATTTTTGAGAAATCAACCTCTACAAAACTAAAAATTAAACGCTTGAATAATACCTAATACATACAAAAAGACAACTAAACCAATACATTTCAACTAAAATTAAACATCAAAAAATACAAATCATATAACAATTCTAAAACCTAACCATTTAATTAACCCAAGAAGACCTAACATCACTAAAAAATACAAAATAATTTCAACGTATTTTGCACATTTCATTCAAATTTTAGCATTAAAAACCCACACCTTCCCCTTTTTAAACAATCAATCCTCACAAAACAACAAAACATCCCTTATAATTTTGGTAAAAAACCACCATTGTTTAATTTTGCCTCAGAAATTGAATGAATGGATCGTCGTATGAAAAGCAATAAATACTATTTTAATATATTACTTATAGTCAGTATAATAATTGTCATTAATTTAATTGTACATCAGTTTTTAATTCGCTTTGATTTTACAGGTGATCAGCGCTATACATTAAGTGATGCCACAGAAGACATCCTTAAAAACTTAGAAGATCCAATTACGGTAAAGGCCTATTTTTCCACTAATTTGCCTAGTGATATTGCCCGGACGCGGCAGGAATTTAAAGATTTACTCATTGAGTACAACCAATTGTCTGGAGGTAAATTAAATTATGAATTTTTGGACCCCTCCGAAGAAAAAGTAGAGCAGGAAGCAAACCAAAATGGCGTAGCCCCCATCATGATTAATGTGCGGGAAAAGGACCAAATGAAGCAGCAAAAAGCTTATCTTGGCGCTCTCATTCAAGCGGGAGGTACTTCAGGGGGCCAAGAGGTCATTCCCTTTATTCAACCTGGCGGACCCATGGAATACGCATTATCCACCAATATTAAGAAATTAACCGTTACTAATAAGCCGAAAATTGGTTTTCTGCAAGGATTCGGGCAAACGCCCCTTCAAAATTTAAATCAGGCCATCGGTACCCTATCCATTTTATATGATGTCTTGCCTGTAAACTTGACCGATACTACCCAATTAAGTCCTTTAAATTACAAAACCATCGTGATGCTCGCTCCAACAGATAGTATTCTGCCTTGGCATTTGCAAAAGCTTGACCAATATCTGGCACAAGGGGGTAATCTTTGCATTGGACTGAATCGAGTGACGGGCGATTTACAAAATGCGATGGGCAGTAGCGTTGAGACAGGCGTTGAAAATTGGTTGGCCAGCAAGGGGCTACTCGTTGAAAATCAATTTATTGTAGATGAACAATGTCATAATGTAACCTACTCGGTCAATTATGGTGGGTTTCCACTAATGCAGCAAGTACCCTTTCCGTATGTGCCGATTATAACGAATTTTGAAGACCATATAATCACCGAAGGGCTGGAAATGGTGCTCCTCCAATTTGTAAGTGGCGTGCGGTACACAGGTGATACCACCCTCACCTATCAACCCCTAGCCTATAGCTCCGAAAAATCAGGTCAGGTACCAGCCCCTACTTATTTTGATATTCAAAAACAATGGACAAATGCTGATTTTTCGAGCTCAAAAATCCCCATTGCCGGTGTGCTTTCTGGAAACATCGTGGGGAATACCCCATCTAAAATTGTGCTGATTGGAGATGGAGACTTTCCTGCTGCTCCGCCCAACCAACAAGCCCAGCCAGATAATGTAAATTTGCTGGTCAATAGCATCGATTGGCTCTCAGATGATACTGGACTCATTGAATTAAGAACTAGAGAAGTAACCAGTCGCCCATTGGACGAGCTTGAAGACGGCACCCGAGCATTTATTAAATATGGAAACTTCTTAAGCCCGCTATTATTTGTATTAATTTATGGATTAATCCGGTGGAACCAGCGCCGCAATATTAGAATCAGAAGGTTACAAGAAAGTTACGAATAGTGAAACCTTTTTATCAGCCGTTCGTTTACCCATTTATAAGACGGATTTAAATGAAAAGAAAACCAAAATTTACCTGGAAATCCTTATTTTCTGGTAAAAACATGCAGTATGTAATGGTGTTTGTAAATTTAGTGGTACTTATCCTCTTTTTTTATTTACTTACCCTATATTTTGGATGAGCATATTAGATTGGAGTGTTTTAGGACTCACCATAGTGGGTATTGTGTGTTACGGGATCTGGAAATCTAGGAAAAGTAACAGAAATATTGATGCTTATTTATTAGGGAATCATCAAACCAAATGGTTTACCATTGCCTTATCCATTATGGCAACGCAGGCCAGTGCCATTACCTTTTTATCAGCTCCGGGCCAGGCTTTTACGGACGGCATGCGCTTTATCCAGCTTTATCTAGGACTACCCATCGCTATGATTGTGTTGGCTGCCACCGTTGTACCAATTTACCATAAATTAAATATTTTCACAGCTTACGAATACCTCGAAAAGCGCTTTGACCTTAAAACTAGAAGCCTAGCAGCCATTTTATTTTTAACCCAACGTGGTTTAGCAGCTGGTTTTACCATTTTTGCGCCTTCATTGATACTATCCTCTTTGCTAGGTTGGAATATTTATTATACGAACTTACTTATCGGAATCACTGTGATTATTTATACCGTAATTGGTGGCACAAATGCAGTAAGCCATACGCATAAAGGGCAAATGGCCATTATAATGGGTGGGATGTTTGTGGCATTTATGTGGATTTTGTATTCTCTGCCGGATGAAGTTAATATGATGACGGCACTGCATATCGCAGGAAAGTCGGGCAAATTGAATATTGTTGATTTTTCCTTTGACTGGCAAAATAAATATACGATCTGGAGTGGTTTAATTGGCGGATTCTTTTTGGCATTATCTTATTTTGGAACGGACCAATCGCAGGTGCAACGGTATTTATCAGGTCAGTCCGTTAAGGAAAGTCGGAACGCTTTATTATTTAATGGGTTACTCAAGATTCCCATGCAATTTTTTATCTTGCTAATCGGTGTATTACTCTTTGTGTTTTACCAGTTTCAGCCAGGGCCCCTGCATTTTAATAAAGTTAATGAAGATCAAATTCAGGCATCAACTGCCCAACAAGAATATAGTGAACTAACAACAGCATTCTCAAAGGCTCAAATGGAGCAAAAAAAGGCTACTTTAGACTTGGCAGAAGCCATCAATCAAGGAAATGATGCCAGTATTGAACCCAGTAAGCAACGTATGCTCGCAAGCCAAGCACGTGTGAATCAGCTCCGGGATGAATCCAAGCAACTCATCAAGCAAACTTTACCCACTGCAGATACCAATGATACGAATTATATCTTCTTCCATTATGTGCTTCAGCACTTACCAGCCGGCTTAATTGGCCTATTGATTGCTGTTATTTTATCCGCCTCCATGTCATCCACTTCTGCTGAACTTAATGCGCTGGCATCTACTTCGCTCATCGATATTTACAAACGAAATTTTGTTAAAAATGCCTCTGACAAGCATTATGTGCTTGCCTCCAAATGGTTAACCTTGTTTTGGGGAGTATATGGCATCGTCTTTGCCATGTTTGCCAACCGACTTGGCACGCTCATTGAAGCAGTAAACATCATGGGCTCACTCGTGTACGGTACCATTTTAGGCGTGTTTTTAGTGGCCTTTTATTTCAAAAAAATTCGTGCTACACCTACCTTCTTTGCTGCCATAATATCATTTTGCATTGTACTTGGTTGCTTTCTGCTCCCTAATATTTACCCAAAACTAGAAATACCATATCTTTGGTTTAACGTTATTGGATGTTTGAGCACGGTGGCATTTGCAGGGTTGTTTAATGGGGTGATGAAGGGTGTTAGTAGCAAAAATTAGTAGTTTTTGAATGTAATTTGCAGAATTTGTTGATTTTAAACTTAATTTTAGTTTTTTACTTGAAATAACTGTTAAATTTATGGTGACAACTCATGGCATCCATTTTCGAATTTTTTAATTAAACAAATATGAACATTTTTATTCTAGGAGCAAGTGGTGCTACAGGCAAAATGCTCGCCGAACAACTATTAGCACTAGGGCATTCCATTAAAGTGATCGTACGACCTAATTCTAAAATTCCGGACAGTTGGAACAACAACGATAAAGTAACCATCATAAAAGGACACGTTCATCAAATAAACATAAAGGATATGGCCAAGTATATTTCTGATTGTCAGGCGGTAGCTTCTTGTCTCGGACATAATTTAAATTGGAAAGGTGTTTATGGGAAACCTAGAAAATTAGTAAGAGATGCTGTACGATTAATCTGTAGTGCCATTCTAAATAATAAACCTGAATTACAGGTTAAATTTGTTTTGATGAATACGGCTGGCAATCGAAATCGGGGCATTGATGAACCTATTTCATTTGCACAAAAAATTGTTATTGGATTGATTCGATTATTAGTGCCTCCACATTCAGATAATGAAAAAGCTGCAGACTATTTACGGGTATCAATTGGTCAGCAAAATAAAATGATCGAATGGGTAGCTGTTAGGCCAGACAGCTTAATCAATGAAGACAAAGTAACTGACTATGAAGTACATCAATCTCCTATTCAGAGTGCGTTATTTAATCCAGGCAAAACTAGCCGGATTAATGTTGGTAATTTTATGGCTCAACTGATTTCAGATCAGCAACTTTGGAACAAATGGCAAGGACAAATGCCTGTAATTTATAATAAAGAAAATTCTAAAACATAATTATAAAACCAAATCATTGAACCACCCATAACAAATTTGTTTAAAATCGGTAATTAGATTGGTTTATTAAAATAAATTTTTCAATTTTCATTTATATTTAATATAAACAATTTAAGATATGAATAACCCAGTACAATGGCTTGAAATCGCCACAAGTGACCTCGAGCGCGCAAAAAAGTTTTATGCCGACGTATTTAACGTCGATTTTCAATTTGTAGAAATGCCCGATAGCAAAATGTACATGTTTGGTGCTCCCGGTGCAGTTGGAGCAAGTGGTTGCCTCGTGCAAGCTGCAGAAAGTAAACCAAGCACTGAGGGTACGCTTGTCTATTTTTCTTCTGAAGACTTGAGTGGTGAGCTTGATCGTGTGGAAAGCGCTGGAGGAAAAGTAGTCGTTCCTAAAACAGACATTGGTGAGTTTGGCTTTTTTGCCCATATTTTAGACACGGAAGGGAATAAAATTGGCATACATTCGAACAATTAAGCTAAATTCGTAGTTTTAATTCTTCTCTTTTTTTTATCTAACATAAAGAAGTGAAACGCTCTGGTTTATTCCTCCTAACTTTTGTTAGTCTATTTGGTTATGCGCAGCAAGATAGCAGCATTTCGACCATTGACTTTGTGGAAATTTTAGATAACAATACCAAGGAAGCCCATTTCTACTACCAGAACAATTGGAAAGTATTGAGGGAAATGGCCTTAGAAAAGGGCTATATTCATTCCTTTCAAGTTTTGCAAACGCCTTTTAGTGAAGAGGCACCATTTCACATGA
Source organism: Bacteroidia bacterium (assembly GCA_030430325.1). Classification (GTDB taxonomy): domain Bacteria; phylum Bacteroidota; class Bacteroidia; order Cytophagales; family Cyclobacteriaceae; genus JAUIFR01. The sequence goes on from JAUIFR010000064.1 coordinate 5,666, forward strand.
TGCTCATTACGACCTATGCTAATCAAGAGCAATATGATACGCGTGAAGATCATTTTAGGGAATTGATTAAGGAATATGGCGCCTTAAAACTATTAAATGAGAAAAAACCCAATGCGTTTAGGAAAACTATATTTGGAAAAGATGGGGTGAGGCGTTGGGATTAATTTTTATAATTTCTTAACGATTTACTTATTACAATTTTTAATTAAAATATCACTAATCTGAATGAATAAAGAAACATTTGACCAGGTCTTGAAAACCCAAATTCCCATTGCTTGGATTGCAGGTGTACGCTTTGAGAGTTATGCACAAAATGTCTTCAAAACCTCTGTTGAGCTTGATTTTTTGAATCAAAACCCTTTTGGGAGTATGTTTTGGGCCGTGGAAGGCATGGCCGCAGAATTTGCAGGCGGTATGATGCTAGTTAGTAAGATTCAAGCGACGGGCAAGAGCATCGCTTCATTAGTTATTAAAAATGAGGTTACTTTTAATAAAAAAGCAGTCGGAAAGATCATTTTCACCTGTAATGACGGGCAATTGATTGATGAAAAAATTCAAAAAGCCATTGAGACGAGTGAACCAGCTGTCATGCAGTTAACCAGTACTGGCAGGGATGAAGCAGGTGATGAAGTGGCCAAATTTGTCTTCACTTGGAGCATTAAGGTAAGGAGTAATTGAAGAAATTACAATAAAATATACATATTTAGCCAAATTAATTCATTATAGTGTACTATTTTAATACCTTTTAGAAAATCTGCCTGCTGATTTCATGCAAATCATGTTCTCAAAAAAATTTCCTTAATAAAATGAAATTGGTATGACCCTTGCTTCATATTATGAAGTGAAATGAATTGATCATTTCAATAAAAATTAGATGCAGTAAAGGATTAATTAAAACAATCTGTAAATTGCAGGTTGAAACTATAAAAAGATCATAGGCTATGCTAAATGTACTCACCAAATTGTTTGGTACCAAGTCCGATAAAGATATAAAGCGGGTATTGCCCATTGTGCAAAAAATTCATCAGGCCCATGCTCCCTTGAAAGGCCTGACCCATGATGCATTACGTGCCAAAACGGCAGCACTTAAAGCTCAAATTAATGACGATTTGTCATACATTGATCAGCAGATTCAAGAGAAGCAAGCACATATTGAAGAACATCCTGAGCTTGATTTACATGAAAAGGAGGCGATTTTTAACCAGATCGATAAATTAGAAGAGCAGCGCAATAAAGAATTGGAGGACAACGTACTTCCGAAAGTACTCCCAGAGGCCTTTGCTATTGTTAAAGAAACGGCACGTCGGTTTATGGAAAACGAGGTAATAACAGTTTCGGCCACCATGCATGACAAGCAATATGCCGCGCAGTATGGGCATGTTACTATTGATGGTGAACAAGCACATTGGAAGAACCAATGGGAAGCTGCTGGCACTATGATTACTTGGAATATGCTTCATTATGATGTGCAGCTTATTGGAGGGATGATTTTGCATGAAGGTAAAATTGCTGAGATGGCTACTGGTGAAGGGAAAACTTTGGTTGCTACTCTCCCAGCCTTCTTAAACGCACTTGTGGGCCGAGGTGTACATATCGTTACCGTGAACGATTACTTAGCCAAACGGGATGCTGAATGGATGGGGCCAATCTTTGAGTTTCATGGGCTACGAGTAGAATGTATTGATAAATATCAACCCAATTCACCTCAGCGTAAAGCAGCCTACCAAGCTGATATTACTTATGGCACCAATAATGAATTCGGTTTTGACTACCTCAGGGATAATATGGCCCGTGCACCAGAAGACCTCGTCCAGCGAAAGCACCATTATGCCATGGTCGATGAGGTTGACTCCGTGCTAATTGACGATGCACGTACACCATTAATTATTTCAGGGCCTGTACCGAAGGGGGACCAACATGAGTTTCATGACCTCAAGCCCCGCGTACTTAAGCTGGTTGAGGCACAAAAGAAATTAGTGGGCCAATATTTAATCGATGCCAAGAAATTTATTAGAGAAGATAACACTAAAGAGGGTGGCTTGCCCCTATTCAGAACGTATCGAGGTTTGCCAAAAAGTAAGCCTTTGATCAAGTTTTTGAGTGAGCCTGGCATGAAACAACTCTTGCAAAAAACGGAAAATTACTACTTGCAAGATAACCAAAAATACATGCCCGAAGCAGATGAGCCCTTGTATTTTACCATTGATGAGAAACACAATACCATTGACTTAACCGAAAAAGGTATAGATCTGATAACGGGCCAAGGAGAAGATACTAACTTCTTTATTCTACCAGATATTGGTGAAGAGACCGCCAAAATTGAAAATGATCAAAGCCTAAGCGACGAAGAACGGCTTGAGAAAAAAGATGAAATCATTCGAAATTATACCATAAAATCAGAGCGAATCCATACCGTAAATCAGCTTCTGAGAGCTTATGTGCTTTATGAAAAAGACACTGAATACATCATCATGGATGGCAAAGTCAAAATCATAGATGAGCAAACTGGCCGTGTGATGGAGGGAAGAAGATATTCAGATGGTTTGCATCAAGCTATTGAAGCTAAAGAGAACGTAAAGGTGGAGGAAGCAACACAAACTTATGCTACTATTACCTTACAAAACTACTTTAGAATGTATCATAAGCTTGCTGGTATGACGGGTACAGCAGAAACTGAAGCCGGTGAGTTCTGGGAAATTTACAAATTAGATGTGGTTGTTATCCCAACCAATAAACCCATCATCCGTGATGACCGTAATGATAAAATATTCCGATCTGTAAGAGAAAAATTTAATGCTGTGGCTGATGAGGTCACTGCGCTCTCGAAGGCAGATCGACCCGTATTAGTAGGTACAACCTCTGTAGAAATTTCTGAGATTTTAAGCCGTATGCTCAAGATGCGACAAATTAAGCATCAAGTATTGAACGCCAAACAACACCAAAAAGAGGCCGATGTGGTTGCAGAAGCTGGTAAAGCAGGTACTGTAACAATTGCTACCAACATGGCTGGTCGTGGTACCGATATTAAACTTACGCCAGATGCCAAAGCAGCCGGTGGACTAGCCATCATAGGTACGGAACGGCATGATTCTAGAAGGGTTGACCGGCAGCTGAGAGGGCGATCTGGCCGTCAGGGTGATGTGGGTTCTTCCCAGTTTTTTGTCTCGATGGAAGATAGCCTCATGCGTTTATTTATATCCGAACGCATTGCCAAAATTATGGACCGACTCGGGGGTGGGCTCAAGGAAGGTGACGTGATCGAAAACCGAATGGTGACGAACTCTATCGAAAAAGCGCAAAAGAAGGTGGAAGAAAATAACTTCGGCATTCGAAAGCGCCTCCTAGAGTATGATGATGTCATGAACTCACAACGTGAAGTTATTTATAAACGAAGGCATCATGCATTACACGGCGAACGATTACAGCTTGATATTTTAAATATGCTCTATGATTTATGCGAAGAAATTATACAAAAGCATATTGAATTTAGTGACCAAGAGGCATTTAGCTTAGATGTATTGTCTAATCTTGGCATAGAGCCATCGTTAGAAGTATCTGAATTTAGTGAGCGAAAAAGCAATGACCTCATCAACTCACTATATGAGCAGGCACTTGCTCATTATGAGAAAAAGAACAGTGCCATCCGCGAAAAGATGTTACCACTTTTAAAAGATATTGAAGCCAACCGAGGGGCCACCATCGAAAAAATTGTTGTGCCATTTGCCGATGGTAGCCGCCAAATTGGCGTGGAAGTAAATCTAAAAGCGGCTGTCAGCACGGAAGGCAAGGAAGTCATATTAACCATGGAAAAAATGGCAACGCTAGCTTTTATTGACATGGCTTGGAAGGATCACTTGCGCGAAATGGATGACTTGAAACAATCTGTGCAAAATGCCGTGCATGAGCAAAAGGACCCATTACTCATTTATAAGTTTGAAGGCTTTAATTTGTTTAAACAATTATTAAACCGCATCAACCAAGATACGATTGGCTTTTTGATGAAGGCTTATATTCCTGTAAAACAATCCGATGAGGTTCATGAGGCAAGAGCTCGTAGTGCTAAGCAAAACTGGAAAGAAAGCAAAGCAGAAGCAGGACAAACCGCTGGTGGAGGAAGGTCATCAACCAAATCAGCCCCTGTTAAATCACAAAAGTTAGCAGGACGAAACGAACGTGTAACGGTGCAATATGAGGATGGAACAGTAAAAAAAGACGTCAAGTTTAAGACCGTTGAGGCAGATCTTAGGGACAATAAATGTGTACTTCTGAACTAATCTAAAAAACCATTGAAAACTAAGCAGATTGAAAAGAAAAAGGTCAACCTAATCACATTGGGCTGTGCCAAAAACTTGGTTGACTCTGAAGTATTGCTCACACAGCTTAAAGGAAATGGGATTGACGCTAGCCATGAAAGTGAAAAACCTGCTGATGTGATCATTATCAACACCTGTGGTTTTATTGAAAATGCCAAACAAGAGTCCATTGACACTATTTTGAATTATGCCGCTGCAAAAGATCAGGGAATTATTGAAAAATTATTCGTAACAGGTTGTTTATCAGAACGCTATAGGGATGATTTGGCAAAAGAGATCCCACAAGTGGATGCGTTTTTCGGCACACGTGAGCTACCTAATCTGTTGAAACGATTCCATGCAGACTACAAGACAGAATTAATTGGTGAGCGCATCAATACACAATCCACGCATGTTGCCTACCTAAAAATATCTGAGGGCTGTAACCGACCATGTTCCTTTTGTGCTATTCCTCTAATGCGCGGTAAGCATATTTCCAAACCCATCGAAGAGCTTGTACAAGAAGCTCAATCACTGGCTCGACAGGGCACCAAAGAACTTATTTTAATTGCTCAAGATACAACCTTTTATGGGTTGGATCTTTACAAAAAAAGAAATTTAGCTGAATTACTGACTGCCTTGTGCCAAGTTGACGGTATCGATTGGATTCGACTACATTATGCATTCCCCACTGGGTTTCCAGAAGATGTGCTGGATGTGATGGCAAAGGAACCAAAAATTTGCAATTATTTAGATATTCCCCTTCAACATGCTTCTTCCAAATTGCTCACAGCCATGCGAAGAGGAATTAACCGAGAAAAAACAGAGCAATTACTTCAAACCATACGTAAAAAAGTACCAGGCATTGCCATTCGAACCACTTTTATTGTAGGGCACCCTGGTGAGACAGAAGTAGACTTTAATGAATTAGTGGAGTTTGTACAGGATCAAAAATTTGAGCGGGTCGGGGTTTTTACTTATTCTCATGAAGAAAATACCCATGCCTACTCCATGGATGATGAAGTTCCAGAATCTATTAAGAAAGAACGTGCCCAAACGCTCATGGAAGTGCAAGAAGAAATCTCCTTGCATCTAAATGAACAAAAAATTGGACAAACTTTTAAAGTATTAATTGACCGAGTTGAAGGCGGTTATTTCATCGGCAGAACCGAGCAGGACTCTCCTGAAGTAGACAACGAGGTATTGATCCATTCGGATAAACAATATGCTCGACTGGGAGATTTTGTGCAGGTAAAAATTACAGATGCCACCGAATTCGATTTATATGGAAGCATCATGAACTAAAAAAATGGATTAGAATTCATGTGATTTGGTTGAATGAACCATTTTACAAGCGTATCTTTCCAAAAAATTGACACATGAAACCGTATATTCTCCTTATCGGCATAGCTGGTCTATTCTTTTTCCCATTTCTTGGGGGAGCCCATTTGTTTGACTGGGATGAGATTAATTTTGCTGAGATTGCCCGTGAAATGATCGTAAGTGGAGAATATTTAAGACCCACCATTGACTTCATGCCCTTTTGGGAGAAACCACCCTTATTTATTTGGATGCAAGTAGCCTCAATGAAAATCTTTGGTGTAAATGAATTTGCAGCTCGCTTTCCGAATGCCGTGATCGGTTTATTAAGCTTGATCCTCCTCTTTCGAATTGGAACTAAGCTCTATAACCAACGTTTCGGACTTTATTGGGCTATGGCCTACGTGGGCAGTATATTACCGCATTTATATTTTAAATCAGGCATTATAGACCCTACCTTTAATTTTTTCATATACTTAAGCTACTATTTTGTCATTAAATCCTATTGGAAACAACATTCGAAAACAAGCAAAGGTTCAGCTTGGAATACACTTGCCATTAGCGTCGTATTTATGGGCCTTGCCATCCTGACAAAGGGTCAGGTTGCACTTTTATTAATAGGTATTTGTTTAATTGTTTATTGGATTAAAAACCGATTTAAATTTTATTTACCTTTCTATTTTTTTATCATTTTCGGGATGGGTAGTTTAGCTGTTGCAGGCATTTGGTTTGGGATCGAAAGTATCCGAAATGGTACCTGGTTTGTGCAGGAATTTATTACCTACCAAATTCGATTGCTCAAAGAACATGATGCTGGGCATCAAGGCTTTTTTGGTTACCATTTCATCGTTTTATTTATTGGTTGTTTTCCGGCCAGTGCCTTCTTTTTTAGTGGAATTCGAAAGGTAAGTACAGAGAACTTCAATCAAAATGATTTTAGAGTTTGGATGAAATACTTATTTTTTACTGTTTTAATTGTATTCTCCCTAGTACAAACTAAAATTGTGCACTACTCTTCCCTAGCCTATTTTCCAATAACATATTTTGCAGCGCGAGGTATATACCTAATGGAAGAACGTGTCATCAATTATACGAAGTGGCACAATATCTTGATCCTCATTCCTGGTTCATTATTTTTTATCGTATTATTGGTGCTACCACTTGTAATGGGAACCAACCTAATCGAAAAAATCATTCCCTTAATTGATGACCCATTTGCTGTCGGGAATATTAGGGCTGATGTAAATTGGCCTATTTATATACTTGTTGTTCCTTCTATATTATTGAGTGTATTAATTGTTTATCTTACTAAAGTTAAACAAAACTTCACGTATGGTATACGCATTTTGTTTGCCGGTAACGCACTAGTTATTGCTCTTGCCATTTTATTTTATGTTGGTAGAATTGAGGGCCATTCCCAACGAGCTGCCATTTCATTTTTTAAATCAAAAGTTGGTGAAAATGCATACGTTCAAGTGCTAGGTTATAAGAGTTATGCTCATTTATTTTATACCAAAAAGGCAGCTCCACCAAACCCCACAGCTGAGCAGTTACTTTATGAGCCACTGCAACGAACAGCCTACTTTGTATGTAAAATTCAGCATAAGCAACAGTACATACAATTACCTGGAATTAAATTACTTTATGAAAAAAATGGATTTGTATTTTTGGAGCGAGTAAAATAAATTCTTTGACACCTATTACTATTTTTATAAATATTTTGCTATTTTTGTAATAATGAGATTCACAATTTATAATTTAATTCTAATAATTATTGCAACCAGTTTAATTAAATGCAATAAAAAAAATGAAGAATCTGAGTTTACCATTCAAATTAGTGAGATTGAAGCAATCGACACTAGTAGTATTCTGATAGAAGCATCAATAGGTGTGCTAAAAAATGTAACTAATTTTCAGTCATATGGATTTATAGTTACTCATTCATCTGGCAAAATAGATACACTTGTTGTTGGAGAAAATAAATTTTTGCAATTTATTTATTATGAAATTAAAAATTTAGAAAGAAATGCAGAATATGATATTAAAGCCTTTGCAATTGATCAACTTGGTAATAGTAAAGTTAGTGATTCAAAGCATGAATCAACCATTCCATTTATTTTAGATAGTCTTAAGCCAAACCCAATTTATCCTGGAAATACAATTTTATTATATGGTAGTGGACTTAGTGATGTTGATGAAAGCACAATAGTTACTTTTAAAAAATCAAATACAACAATTGGTTCACAGATAGATAATAACAGATTTGAACCAACTATCATCGAAAAAGGTTACAATTATTTGGAGCTCCAATATTTAGAAGAAGATGCTATTGGTTATTTTAATTATATTAGTGAAAAAAGTTCTAAACTTAATATATGGTACAAAAATAAAGATTATGAATCTCGTAACTCAATTACATTAATTAGTTATAAACCAACCATTTCTTCTATTGATGAATTAACATTAAAAGCTAGGGAAAAACTTAACTTGAATGGGCAATTTGGAATAAATTTTCAGGAAATTAGTGTACGCTTTATCGGTAATCAAACATATACAACTACTCCAATTGAAGGAGGTACCAGCTACGCTTTCCGTTATCACTATTTTCAAAGACTGTCAGTTCCAGTTCCTGATGAGATTGAACCTGGAGAATATGAAATTATTGTTGAAATTGGAAGCTATCAAGATAAAGCAGATGAGATGATCACTATAATTGAATAACTGATCTTATTCAACCTTAGTTTTTGCTAGCTTATATTATATCAATTTCATTGAATAGACTCTCTTACCTTCTTCGTATATGCTCTTAATGCTGTCCTAAAGTCCAATTGCTCCTGTTCCATATGCTCAGTAATCCAAATGGCCGCTAAAACATGAGTTAATTGTTCCCCTTCATCCTCACCTTCAACTTCAATGGGCAATGTAACTTCATTCAAAAGTGCCTCTTCTGCTTGTTTTAATTGAGCTACCGGGTAACTCCCCACTAATTTTTGTATGGCTGAAATATTCATGATCGTTAGTTTGATTGTAATGTGTCGAGTAAATTTCGAATAGGTTCCTCTTTTGATAAAGGCATGCCTTCTACCAAATTACCATTATGCACTGTTGCAATAAATGGTAGATTATTTACTCCAGCCCATTTTCGGGCTGTTGGGTTAAACTCCGCATTTACTTCTATAAACTTAATGCCAGCATACTGCTCCTCACTTGCCATTCGCTTAAATTTTGGAGCCAAAAGTTTGCAACTTCCACACCAATCAGCATAAAACTTAATGATGACTTTCTCATTTTTTGCTAGCAAATCATCAAATTGACTATCTTCTATATTTAATACCTCCATATAATTTTTATACAAATAAAACAGATTACAATCACTTAGACAACAAAAAAGAAGATGTAATTGTTTTGACCCGTTTTATTCATCGCAGGTTTTAATTAATTAATTTTGCAGATAAAATTAATTATTTTGCAAATCATTACAAATGTTTGATTTTATTAAATAAAATCATTATACTTGAATAATATTGCCCTAATTGGCATTAAAACATGGAATGATTTGGGGGGGAATAAATTGCGATAAATAAAGCTTGCAAATTTATTTTTGTTAATGTTAACATTGGGAGAAAATAATACATAAATAATAAATAGGTTACTTAGATTTTAGCTAGGTAGAGCTATGTACTAATTGATAAAATGATGAATTTGAACTTATATCATACAGTAAGGCTTTTGTGTACTAGTTCATTTATGACACTATTATTAAACGTATCGGCCAATAATGTTCAAGTCGATAATATAGCTATTACAGATCAAGATGTAAGTGCAGGGGTTGACCATCCCTCCAATTTTACATTTATAGAATTTGACCTTGATTGGGAACATTCTTGGCGTGTCAATTTTGGTCCAGCAAATTACGATGCCGTCTGGGTTTTTGCTAAATATCAAATAAATAGCGGGAATTCATGTGATGAAACACCATGGTTGCATGCTACTTTAAGTAATATTAGTAGCCACCATAGTATTGGTATTACAAATGGCACAAATGGCACTATTCTATCTCCTGATAATACAGGCGTACTTATGTATCGCTCTGCTGATGGTACAGGTGATATAGATTGGGATGAAGTAAAATTACGTTGGAATTATGGTGCCGATGGCGTTGGTGATAACTGCCTTGTAACGATGAAAGTTTTTGCTGTTGAAATGGTATTTGTTCCTCAAGGTGCTTTTAAAGTTGGGGACGGCTATCCTGGTCAAAGTAGGTTTGAGTCTGAATGGACTGCTGCTCCATTTGAAATTACCAATGAAAGCTCTATTACCTTAGGTGGTGGTGGTGCTGGATCATTGGGAAATAATAATGCCATAAACTTCCCAGCAGATGATTTTAATGATGTTACTACTCAAACTTTGTCGGCAGACTTCCCGAAGGGGTATGATGCATTTTATTGTATGAAGTATGAAGTGAGCCAAGAGCAATACATGGAATTTTTAAATACGCTTACAAGAACACAGCAGGCGAAACGTACATTAGCTGTAAATGCAGGGGAATTTATGGCTAAGTTTCCTAATACTGTGGCCCCAGTTAATCGAAATGGCCTTAAATGCATGGTAGTACCACCAGATGGCGTTACACCACGAACCTATGGTTGTGATTTAAATGATAATGACCTTGCAGGGGAATCCGTTGACGGACAAACCTTAGCTTGCAATTTTGTAAGTGCTGCAGATATCATGGCCTACTTAGATTGGAGTGGCTTGAGACCTATGACAGAGCTCGAATTTGAAAAGGCTTGTAGAGGAGTGAATGAGCCTATATTCTTAGAATATGCCTGGGGTTCAACCCTCATCCATTCCACTGACTACGGACCGGTAATTAATGGTGGTACGGAGGGTGAACTACCTACTGCCCCTTCAGATACAGATGGAAATGCCTCCTACTTTAAAACATCCACTACCATAAAAGGACCTTTACGTTGTGGTATATTTGCGACGGCCAGTACCAATAGAGTAAGTGCTGGGAGTAGTTATTATGGCATAATGGAATTATCTGGCAACTTATATGAGATATGTGTTAGTGTAGGATCTGTAGCGGGTAGATCATTTAATGGACTTCATGGTAACGGTAAATTACAATCAACTGGTAATGCAAATGTGAGTAATTGGCCAGGTCTGAACGGTAATAATGTATTAACAGTAGCAAATGGAACTTATCAAGAAGGC
>JAUIFR010000308.1 GCA_030430325.1 Bacteroidia bacterium
AAAATTCAAGAAATTACACTCCTGTTTTTGCCTAAATGAAATCAAATCCTACTTCGCAATCAACCTAATTTTTACTTGAACACCATTCTGTCTCTATTCTTAACCTGATGAATAATGCGGGTTAATTTTGCCAATAGCAAAACCCAAAGCAATACCCCCACTAATATCTAAATATGGTAACTTAGCTGTTGATCTACTACAATTCTCATATACATAGATGCGGTTGGACTGGCCAATTTCAGAACCAAATTGTACATCAAAGGTTAGTCGGCTTTTTCCTATTATTTGATAACCCAACATGCTCTTTACACCAAAGAAATAAGCGTAACGATCTAAAAGTTGACATTCTTCAATATCATAACCACTACCCCTGTATCCATCAACATCTACGTTTGCAAAGGTAGCAGAAGCTTCCAGATAAAACCCATTAGCTCCTCTTTTGGGACTAAAATAAAGCCTATGACCTAAGATTAATTTATAACCTTGAGTTGTTCTGGGAGTATGAAGCGTTACTGTTGGAGGTCGCAAATGAAATGTTACGGATGCTTGTAGTGATGAGCGTTCAGTGGCAACAAACTCTAGACTACCCCCCGCATCAAATGGTACTAAAATAAAATACGCAGGATTGATATAGGCTTTTGGTATTAATTTTTGAGCAGATGATGCGTATGTTAATAGCAATACGCCTATCACAAGGAGTGTTAGTTTTTTCATAAATTTTTGATTTCTTGGTTAATTACTATTTATGCTATCAAAAAGGGTGCCAATTATATTATTTGACAATATTATTATATTTTAAGGAAAATTTGAATAAAATTAGCAAAATTTATTCAAAAAAATTACTTAAGCCTTTATTTTAGCATGTGTTGGCGTATAATTTAAATTCGGACTTAGCCATCTTTCTAATACTTCCAATGGCATATTTTTACGTGTCGCAATATCTTTTACCTGATCTAAGCCAATTTTCCCTAACCCAAAATACTTCGCTTCGGGATGGGCAAAATATAACCCGCTAACAGAGGCGGTCGGGTACATGGCAAGGCTCTCGGTTAGTCTCATTCCAATTTTCTCTGCTTGAAGTAGATCGAAGATGGTTTGCTTTTCGGTATGGTCTGGGCAACCCGGGTATCCAGGCGCTGGTCTTATACCTCGGTATTGCTCTTTGATAAGTTCGTCATTAGATAAGCTTTCTTGCATCGCATACCCCCAATGTATTTTCCGAATTTCTTCATGCAGGCATTCCGCAAAAGCCTCGGCCAATCGATCAGCAAGTGCTTTGGCCATAATGGCCCTATAGTCGTCATGATTTTTATCTAAATAGGCAACGTATTCACCCAAACCTATACCGGCAGTTACAGCAAATGCACCCATATAATCCCATTTACCTGTTGCTTGGGGTAACACAAAGTCACTAAATGAAAGGTTGGGCAGACCAGTAGCTTTTTGACCTTGCTGCCTTAAAGTATGAAATTCAGTGATTTTATTGGCCATGGCCTCGTCATAGATCAAGATGGTATCATCCTCGGCCACACATGCTGGATAAATTCCCCAAACGGCGTTTGCTTGTAGGTAATTATTGCTTATGATCTCATCAAGTAGTTTGTGAGCATCGTTAAGTAACTTAGTTGCCTCTTGGCCCATCTCTTTATGCTGAAGAATATTTGGGTATTTTCCTTTTAATTCCCACGCGTAAAAAAATGGTGTCCAATCAATATATTTTGCCAATTTTTCAAGGGAATATCCTTCAATGCTTTTGGAACCTAGCATATTGGGTTTAGCCGGCTCATAACTTGACCAATCAAATTTATATTTGTTGGCACGAGCCTCCTCAATTGATATATAACTTTTAGTAGAACTTCGGCTATTATATCCATCACGGAGTGTTTTGTATTCCTGCTTGATCGTTTCTTTATATTTAATACTTTCTTCCCCTAAAAATTTACTTGCTACTGGTACACTTTTGGAAGCATCCGCTACATGCATGATGGCGCCTTGGTAATGAGGATCAATTTTTACAGCCGTGTGCACTCTAGAGGTAGTTGCGCCTCCTATCAGCAAGGGAACGTCCATACCTTGCTCCTCCATGGCTTGGGCAACGTAAATCATTTCATCTAAAGAGGGTGTAATTAATCCACTTAATCCAACAATATCTACTTGATGTTTTTTAGCTTCTTCAATAATTTTCTGCAATGGCACCATCACGCCTAGGTCAATGACTTCATAGTTATTGCAAGCTAATACAACTCCAACTATATTTTTACCAATATCATGTACATCTCCCTTGACTGTTGCTAATAAAATCTTTCCATGGCTATTGGTACTTTGATCCTTTTCTTTTTCTAAATAGGGCTGTAAATAAGCTACTGCCTTTTTCATTACCCGAGCACTTTTAACCACTTGTGGTAAAAACATTTTTCCTTCACCAAAGAGGTCTCCAACTACATTCATACCATCCATAAGCGGCCCTTCAATCACATGTAAGGGCCGTTCAAATTTTTGTCGAGCTTCTTCAGTGTCTTGTTCAATGTAGTCAACGATACCTTTTATTAAGGCATGGGCAAGTCTTTTTTCTACTGTTAGCCCTCGCCAATCTTCCTGTTTTTTAACTTCTTTAGTGTCATGGTTCAGATAGCTCATCGCCATCTCGGTTAACGATTCAGTCGCCAATTTATTTTTATTAAATAAGACGTCTTCAATCGGACCAAGTAATTCGGATGGAACCTCTTCATAAACCTCGAGCATTCCAGCGTTTACAATGCCCATATCAAGCCCAGCTTTAATGGCATGATACAAAAATGCAGCGTGAATAGCTTCTCTCACTTTATTATTCCCTCTAAATGAAAAGGATACATTGCTAATCCCCCCACTTACTTTAGCATGCGGTAGATTTTGCTTGATCCACTCCACACTTTTTATAAAATCTAGTGCATAGGTATTGTGTTCTTCAATTCCAGTGGCTACTGTGAGTACGTTTGGGTCAAAAATGATGTCTTCTGCCGGAAAATC